>JAYWEM010000059.1:0-44523 GCA_043779265.1 bacterium
GAAACTATGGCAGGACGGCGCACTGACGGCGGATCAGGCGGAAGTGGAAGCGGCCATCACACAGTTGCCATCGGCCTGACGCTCAGGCGCATCCGGCGGGGCGACAGCGCTCCCGGCTCTGCTACCCTGAACGCCATGCCCAAGCACCGTCTCGTCACGAGCGCCGTGATCGCCGCGGCCATGCTCGCGCTGTCCGTCGTCGCCGCCGCCCAGACTCCCGCCGTGCAGGACACCGCGCCGCCGCGCGTCATGCGCCGCGTGCCGTTCCCGCTCCCCGGCAGCTCGCGCGTCCAGCCGGGTGGTGCCGATAGTGTGATCCGCGCCGTGTTCGCCACCGGCGGCAATGCCTTGATCAAGCTCCCCGAAGTCGAGAGCACGATCCCGACGTTCTGGCGCACCAAGGCCGAGCGCACCTCCTACGTCCAGAGCGCCGATTTTGACGAGACGATGCGCTTCTGCCGTCAGCTCGAGGCGGGCTCTCGCTGGGTCAAGCTGACGAGCTACGGACGTTCGGGCCAGGGGCGCGAACTGCCGATGCTCATCATCAGCAAGGACCGCGCGTTCACCCCCGAAGCCGCGCGCGCCACCGGCAAGCCGATCGTGCTCATCCAGAACGGCATCCACCCGGGTGAGATCGAGGGCAAGGACGCCTCGCTCGCACTGATCCGCGACTTCACCGTGCTGCGCAAACACGAGGCGCTGCTCGACTCGGTCACGCTGCTCATCCTGCCGATCTTCTCGGTCGATGGACACGAGCGCCTCAGCCGCTACAACCGCATGAACCAGAACGGGCCCGAGGAGATGGGCTGGCGCCACACCGCCGCCGGCTACAACCTCAATCGCGACTACTTGAAGGCCGACTCGCCCGAGATGCGCTCGCTGATCGGCAACGTCTACACCAAGTGGTGGCCCGACCTGCTCGTCGATGACCACACCACCAACGGCGCCGACTATCGGCACGACGTCACGTACGCGTTCTCACATGGTGCCGGCACGGCCCCCAGCGTCGAGCGTTGGCTCACCGAGGCGTTCGAGGGCCGCGTCGTCGACTCGCTGAGCGCACGCGGCCGTCTGCCCGCGCCCTACGTTACGTTCCGCAACGGGCACGACCCGCGAAGCGGCATCGACTTCGGCTCGGGCCCGCCTCGCTTCTCGACCGGGTACACGGTGCTGCAGAACCGCCCGTCGATCCTCGTCGAGACGCACATGCTGAAGCCCTACGGCGTGCGCGTGCGAGCCACCTACGACCTGCTGTTCGCCTTGATCCAGGAGATCGCCGCGCGGCCACGCGAGCTCACGAGCGCGGTGCGCCAGGCCGACGCCGAGGCCATCGCCCGCGGCCGCGATCCCGACGCGCGCGCGCGCCTCATCCCACTCACCACGCGCACCACGGATCGCTCGGTGCCCTTCGAGTTCAAGGGCGTCGAGACGCGTTGGGAGTTCAGCACCATCACCGGGGCCCCCGTGCCGCGCTGGCAGGCGGCTGCCTGGGACACGATCATCCCGCTGTTCCGCGAGGTCGTGGCGGGCAAGTCGATCGTCCAGCCGCTGGGTGGCTACCTCGTCCCGCAGGAGTGGGCCGACGCACTCGATCGCCTCCGCATCCATGGCGTGCGCACCCGCATGCTGACGCGCGCGCATCGTGACAGCGCCGAGCGCGTGCGCATCGTGCGTTGGACACTGGGCGGCGTGCCCTACGAAGGGCGCGTGCGGGTCGCGGTCGACAGTGTCACGGCCGAACGCGCGATGGGCGCATTCCGCCCGGGCGACTTCTGGGTGCCGCTCGATCAGCCGAGCGCGGCCATCGCCGTGCACCTGCTCGAAGCCGAAGCCCCGGACGGCCTGTTGCAGTGGGGGTTCCTGCACACGGTGCTGCAACGCAAGGAATACGGCGAGGACTACATGCTCGACCCACTCGCTCATTGGATGATGGCCCGCGACCCCAAGCTGGCCGCCGAGTTCCGCCAGAAGCTGGCGCACGACGAGGCGTTCGCCAAGGACTCGGGCGCCCGCGCCGACTTCTTCTACACACGCTCGCCCTGGATGGACCGCGAACAGGGCCTGATGCCGTTCTCCCGACTGATGCGCCCGGTGCCCGAGGCTTCACTCGAGCCGCTGCGCTAGACTTCCCGCTCCCCTGACTGGAGGCACCTGATGCGTTCGATCCCCCTCTCGCTGATCCTGTTGCTCGTGTTCGGAGCGCTCGGCCTCGATGCGCGCACCGCGCTGGCCGACCGCACCCAGATCTACTCGGTGCAGGGCGCCGACTGCGGCGACTGTGGCACCGCACTCGTGGCGGCACTCAAGAAGGCCAAGGTCGTGAAGAAGGCCGAGTTCGACATCCACAAGGTCGAGCTGAAGGTCGTGGTTCGTGACGGCGTCTCGGATCATCAGATCATCGAGCTGATCCGCAAGACCGAAGAGGGCTTCGACGCCGTCGTGGGCGCGGGCAAGGGCGCCTACCTGCCGATGGGCGAGTACCCCGAGGGCGCCGATGTGATCACGCTGACGCGTGACGGCTCGGCCGTGCCCGAGTTCGAGACGCTGCGCGTGCCGGACAAGTACACCGTGTTCGATGTGTACGCCGAGTGGTGCGGCCCGTGCCGCGGTATCGACAAGAAGCTGGTCGAGACGATCGCGACCCGCAAGGATCTTGCCGTGCGCCGACTCGACGTTCGCACGTTCACGACGCCGCTCGCCAAGCAACTCGGAACAAGTCTCAAGGCGCTGCCGCACGTGGTCGTCTTCACGCCCAAGGGTCGCCGCATCGACCTGACCGGCGCGCGCTGGGAGCAGATCGAAGCCGCGCTGGCGGCTGAATGAGCCCTCGCGCCATCACCGCGGCGCTGCTCGCCGCATCGATCCTGTTCACGCCCGGCAACACGCACGCCGAAGCCGGTTGAGCGGGTTGAACCAACCCCAACCTGCCGGTCGGCGGGTCCGAGACGACGATCCCCGAGGAGGGCACGCTCCAGTGGAGCCTGTCGTTCGTCGTGGCGCCGATCCACATCCGTCACCCCGAGATGGACGGTGCGACCGAGTACTGGCATGACCAGCGCCTCCTCAGCGCACAGGCGAGATGGCGTGGCGTCTATGGCCTGAGCAAGACGCTCGCCCTCGAGGCCTCCGTGCCGTTTCGGCTGGTGCGCGATCGCATCGAGTTCGAGACGGCTGCTGGCGCACCCTACGCACCGGCCGATCCCGATCGCCACCATCGCAACGAGACCGTGAGCGGACTCGCCGACCCGACCCTGTCACTTCAGTACGGCCGACTCGCTGGGCCCTGGGTCCTGGCGCTCTCTGCCGGGATCACGCTGCCGGCCGGCACGACCGTGGACAATCCGTTCGCGCTCGACCGCGCCGGACTGCGCCACCAGCACACGCAGCTCGGCGCGGGTGTCGCCTCGCCCTCGTTCTCGGCTTCAGCCTCGCGGCCATTCGGTGCGTGGCGCACGCATCTTCAGGGAACTGCGCTGCTGCCGATCGAGGAGAACTCGCGCGGCTATCGCCCGGGCTCTCGCTTGGGGCTCAGCTTCAGCGCCGGCCGCCAACTGGTCACCGGCTGGTCCGCCACCCTCGGAGCCGACTTCTCGAGAGAGAATGCCGAGCGCTGGGATGGCAACGTCGAGGAAGAGGGCAACCTCGGCCGCAGCGATCTGTTCCTGCGAGCCGCCGTCGCCACGAAAGTCGGCGCGACCTGGGCCGTCGGACTGACGGCGCAGGTGCCCGTGTGGTCCGACGTCGAGGGGGCGCAGATCGATCTGCCGCTCGTGCTCGGGCTCACGATCTCGCGTTGACGCCCGACGCTCAGCGCTCGGCGATCACCCGCTCGTAGGCCGCCCAGTACGGATCGACCTGTGGCGTGTCGTGCCGCGTGACGCTGCCGTCGGACTCGGTCACCCACAACCGCCCGCCGCCGCCGCCCACCACCTCGCCCACATCCGCGCCGACGATCTCTTCGGCGCGCCACTCCGACAGCACGGCCTCGGCACGCTCGGGCGCCGCACAGGCGATCAGCGCGCCCTGCGCCAGCGACCAATAGGGATCGACCGAGAGCCACTCGCATGCCGCGGCCACTTCGACGGACAGCGGGATGCGGGATCGTTCGGCCCGCACGTCGTGACCGCACGCGAGCGCCAGCTCCAGAAGCCCGCCCAGCACGCCGCCTTCCGTGGCGTCATGCATCGCGGTGACGCCTCGCTCATGCACGCCGGCCCGTAGCGCGGCGCGGCAGTCGGCGACGACCGAGACCTGCGACCACGAAGCGCTCAATCTTGCGAAGGCCGCTTCGTCGAGCCGTGAACGCAGCACGTCACCCGCGATCGAGGCCGCGACCGCTGCGGTCTCGATGGCGCAGCCCTTGGTGATCAGCACGCGATCGCCCGGCCGCGCCATGGCGGGCGTCAGGAAGCGACCCTCATCGCCCAGCCCCATCAGCGTCGCGGCGCCGACGATGCTGAGCGCACATCCGGGATAACGCCCGGTGTGCCCCGTCACCACCGCCACCTCGAGTGCCGCCCACGCGTCGCTCATCGCCCGCCAGTAGCGTGCGAACTCGTCGTCACTCAGATCCGGCGGCAGCGCGAAGCTGACACTCACATGCGCGGGCGGGATGCCCGTCGTCCACAGATCGCTCGCCAGCAGATGGCAGGACAGCCAGGCCGATCGCTCCGGGCCCAACGAAGGCACGAGGCTCAGCGGATCGGTGGTCACGGCCATGACGCGCCCTGCACCGACGCGAATGATGGCGGCATCGTGCCCGGCACGCGGACCCACCAACACGTCGCCTCTCGATGCGCCCAGGTGCGGCGCGATCGAGCGGGCGAAGGCCTCGGGCGAGAGCTTGCCGAGCGCGGGGCGCATGTCAGTCGAGCGAAGGGCCATCGAGCACGGCATTCAAGAGCAACCGCTCGGTGTTGCGCCAGAACTGCCGGAACAACACGGGACCCCCGATCATCACCGCATGGCCCGCCCCGTTCGGCTCGTCGATCGCGAAAGCGGTGTGTGCGAGACGGCGCTCGGTCTCGGGCCAGGTCCAACCGGCCAGCGTCAGCGGCGTGCGATCGAACCGCAGGGCATTGGTGCCTTCTCGCGTCCCGGTGAGGAACGTGCGCCCCTGCATCATCACGGGCAGGCGCTCATCGCGATAACCCCACGACAGCCAGTGCCTCGGCTCGAGGCTCGCCCAGAACGTCGTGCCGGGCACGAACTGCGGGCGACGCTCGGCCTCGACCTGGGCGCTGTCGGGCTCGGCGTCGTCCTCCTTGGCATCGTCCTTCTTCACGACGACGCCGACGACCTTGGCGTTGGAGAGGCCGACGCTCTTGAGCGTCGGGAACTCGGCCGCGTCGTCGAGCCCGATGAACACACCACCTCGCTGAACCCAGCTCTTGAGTGCCTCGACGCCGCTTCCCATCTCGCTTGCCAGCGCGTGCGGGTTGCCATCGGCGGCGATCACGACGTCGTAGCGATCCAGCTCGATGCCACCGATGCTGCCGGTGGGTAGCGCGGTGAACCGCACACCGAGACGGCGTTCGAGCAGGAACCACAGCCAGCCATAGGCCTCCGGGCTGCCCGGGCCATCGGCCAGAACGGCGATGCGCGGACGCTTGAGGCTCACGATCTGCTCGGAGCCGATGCCGGTGTCGCCGCGGTCGATCCACGCGCTCTTCAGCGACTGCACGACGACGCCCGAGGTCCTCGCCAGCGCCGCGATGCGCTCGTGCAGCCGCGCGTCGGTGCGGTCCACCCGCGCGATGAACGAACCGCGCGGATAGTCGCGCTCACCGGCCCGCAGCGGGCGCGTCGCGGTGGCGATGCGGAAGTCCTCCTGCAGCAGTCGAAGCGCCAATCGCTGCGCGCCATCAGTGGCGCACGACCACACGTAGGCGGTCATCGCCTCGCCCCCTTCGACGCGGCCACGCAAGTCGAGCGCGATGGAGCCATCGACACGCTTGAGCACGAGTGGCGCCGAGCGCGACGCCCGCGCCGGGAAGGGTACGCCGATCGCGAGCGAATCGGGTGGCACGTCGGTGCTCTCGTCCTGCCCATCCGTACCGGTCAACGCGAGCCGGGCACCTCCCAGCGGCACCGCGCTCACGTGGTGCACCGGCACGCCGTACGCCACGCCGAGGTTCCACGACGTGACGTCATAGAAGCCGTACGACTCGGCGGGAGCGCGCTTGCCCTTGGCGAGATTGCGCTCGTAGCGCTCGAGCTCCTGCTTCGCGAACGCGGCGTCCGGCGAGCGATCGTGCTCGAGCAGCGCTCGCGCCACTCGGCTGCCCGGCTGCGCCAGATCGATCACGAATGCACCCTCCGGATAGCTTCGCGTCTCGCTCGGCGCCGTCGCCGAAGCCGGGTCGCCGCGACGCTCGAGCCCCTTGCCCTTCTCAGGTGCGGGCTTCGCGGCATCGTGGCTCCACAGTGGGCGCGCATCGCGCACACGGAAGGCCCCGCTCCGCCACTGCACCTCGACCCCCGCATGCATCAGATTCTCCGCGAATGCGGCAGCACGAACCGGATCCCCCACGGGATCGAGCACGAACGCGCCAGCGGCACGACGCGGAGAGACGGACTCCTGCGCGAACCGCGCGAAGTCGGCGAGGCGCGCCTCGCGCATCGCAACCGCGGTCTCGAGCGTCGTCAACGAGGCGACGAAATGTCGCTGCATGCCGTCCAGCATCGTCACGACGGTCTCGTCGTCGCGGCGCAGCGCCAGATTGCCGCCCCCATCGGTCTCGTAGGTCATGCCGATGGCGCCCTGCAGCGTCGGCCAGATGTCCCAGTAGCCGACCGAATGGAAGTCGAAGAAGTCGCGGACATAGTAGTGCCAGCCATAGCGATCGAACGCGTTGGCATTCGCTTTGCCGAACGCCTCCACCCAACGCTTGTAGTCGGGGAGCGTGAGCGTCCAGTTGGTGGGCTCGGCGGTCGGCGGGAAGAAGTAGTTGGAGACCTGTCCGTGATGGTCCACGAACACCTGCGGCCGCCAGCGCCGGATCGCACTCGACATCTGACGCGACTCCGGATGGCTCATGGCGACCGCGTCCCGATTGGGATCGAACTTGTAGTGCGTCAGCCGGCCGTAGATGCCCCAGGGCTGCGAGCGTTGCTGCTCGAGCGCCCAATGCTCGGGGTCCCCGGTGCCATGCGCATTGATCCACGTCACGAACCGCTCATGCCCATCGGGGTTATGTGCGGGATTGAGGATCACGACCGCCTGCTCGAGCAGGCGGCGCGTGGCCGGGTCCTCGGCGGCGACCAGCTGATAAGCGACCTGCATCATCGCCTCGAACGAGGCGGACTCGTCGCCGTGGATGCTGTAGTTGAGCCACACGGTGACCGGAGTCTCGCGAATCAGCCGCGCCGTCGTCGCCGCATCGCCGCCTCTCGGATCCGCGAGGCGGCCATTCGCCTCTCGGATGGCATCGAGCCTCGCCAGATTCTCCGGGCTCGAGACGATGAACAGCGAGCGATCACGCGCTTCGATGGTGCGCCCGATGCTCTCGCGACGGACCCGCTCCGGCCGCGAGGCGGCGAGTGCGGCGAGATAGCGCTCTTGATTCCCCCACGTCGTATGGAACGTGCCGGGTGCATAGCCGAGCAACTCGGCGGGCTTCGGCACACCGTGTCGATACGGACCCCGATCGTAGAACTCGAAGCGGGCCGGCGCGGCCAGGGTGGGAGACGTGAGGCAGATGAGCGAGAGCGCGAGCAACAAACGGCGCATGGATCCTCCGGTCATGAGGTCGGTCGAACCGCGCGCAGGATACGCGAACGCCCGGCTCTCGGAGTGAGCCGGGCGCCGCGTTCTCGACGAGTGCGTCAGCGGGCGGCTTCGAACGTCACCAGGGCGAAGAACGCCCCCTGCGGGTCGGCGAGCACCGAGAAGCGTCCCATGCCGGGGATGTCGGTCGGCGGCACATGGCCCTGGGCGCCCGCCTTCATCGCCGCGGCGTGCGACCGGTCGACGTTCTCGGTCGCGAAGTAGCAGAGCCAGTGCGACGGGATCGGCGCGCCCTTCGGCATCTCCATCATGCCGCCGGCCGGGCCATCGGCCTTGAGCCACGTCGTGTACACGCCGCCCATCGGGTTCGGGTCGTCCTGCACCTTCCAACCGCACAGCTGCGTGTAGAACTTCTTCGCACCATCGGTGTCAGTGGCATTGAGCTGTGTCCAGGCGAGCGAGCCCGGCTCGTTCATCAATCCGACGCCGGCATGCTGCCTCGCCTGCCAAACGCCGAACACGGCGCCGACCGAGTCCTTGAGCATGTACATGCGCCCATGCTCTCGGCCCTCGACCTTGACCTCATGCGGGCCCATCAGCACCTGCCCGCCGAGCGCCTTGGTCTGCGTCGCGGCGGCATCGGCATCGGTGACGCTCAAGTAAGTGCCCCAGTGAGGCGGCACGCCCGGCATCATCGTCTCGTCGAGCTGGAAGGCGGCGCCGACCTGATGCCCACCCTTGGTGAAGACGTAGTAGGTCATGCCGGGCCCCATCGGGTGCTCGATGAGATCCCATCCGAACAGAGCGCGGTAGAACTTGATCGCGGCCTGGATGTCCTTGGCGGCGAGCTCGGGCCAACAGAAGGTGCCGGGAAGGTGGGCGGTGGTGGCGGGCATGGCGGGCTCCTCGGTGAAGGGGGGGCGAGCGCCCGCTCCGGGGGAGGGGCGCAGGAACCCCGCGAGAATAGGCCGCTGGCGCGGCAGCCCACGGTATCGAGGGCGAACGTCGCGTTTGGCCCGACGAGCGCAGGAGATCGCTTCAGGCCGAATCGGCCACGCCGGCGACTCGAGGAATCAGGGCACCAGCACCAGCGAGCGCGTGCGCCGCCCCTCACCCTCGACGCGGAGTCGAACCAGATAGAGTCCGGGCCGGGCCGGGGAACCGTCGCGGGTCCTGCCATCCCATCGGTGTTCGTGGACACCGGCGCTCATCGTCGCGTCCCCGATCAAGGTCCGCACGAGGCGACCCGTCACATCGAGCATCTCGAGCGACACGCGAGCCTCGCGCGGCTGGGACCATGCGAGCTGCGAGGCCCCGCGCGAGGGACTCGGGCGCGGGAGCTCGAGCTCGAGCGCGCCTCGCGTGATGCCGGGGGCATCGACGAGTGACAACGAGACGATGCGTCGCAGCTGACCCGAGAACGCATTGGGATACGGACTCCACAGCCGCAGGTACCACAGCGCTCCATCGGGTCCGACCTTCCAACCATTCGTGAACGAGAAGCCGTTCGCCCAGACGGTCGGGCTCGGTTGCCCGGGCACCGGCGCGGCCAGCGCCCATGTGTCACCCGAACGCTCGATGCGCCGCATCTCGCCGGTGTAGAAGTCGAGGTAGAACACATCGCCCTCGTACGCGGGCGGGAAGCCGGTCGAGAACAGGGGCTTGCGATACACGCCGCCCATGATGACGGTGCGCGTTCCCGGCTGATAGTAGTAGCCGGCGATGGGCGGCACCGAGTCGCTCGTGTCGGCATCGACGCAATGGAAGGTCGTCGCGACCGGGCCCTCGTAGTGCGGCCAACCGAAATCATGGCCACCCGATGCGGCGTAGTCCACTTCCTCATAGGCGATCTGACCGACATCGGCGATGAAGACCGCTCCGCTGAACGGGTCGATCGAGTAGCTGTAGGGATTGCGAAGGCCCGTCTGCCAGACGATGCGCGCCCGCGGGTCGGGATGACCCGCGAACGGATTGTCGGACGGCGCGAGACTCGCGAGTGTCGGGGGCGGACCAGCGCCATCGGGGATCGAGGCGGTGTCGAGGCGCAGGAGCTTGCCCCGCAGCGAGGTCAGGCTCTGCGACGCACACTTGGTGCCGTCATCTCCCAGCGCGACGATCAAGTGACCGCTCGGATCGAACGCGAGCGTGCCGCCGTTGTGCGCGCCCGACGAATCGGGCAGCCCTGCGAGCACCATGCGCGAGGACGTCAGGTCGAGATCGATCGTGCCATCGCCCGTTCCCAGCAGGTCCCCCACCAACGTGTAGCGCTCGATGCGGATATCGAGCCCGCCGCTCCAGTCGTAGTGCACATAGAGGTAGGGACTCTGCGGGTAGCGCGGATCGAGCGCCATGCCGAGCAGGCCCTGTTCCAGATAGGCCGAGCGCACGCTGTCGATGACGCCGGCGGGATCCGAGGCATGGAACGACGTGCCACTCAGCAGCCGGATCGCGCCATCGCGGCGCTGGGTCACGAGTCGTCGATCGCCCGGCAGGAAGACGAAGGCCGTCGGCTCGTCGAGGCCCGAGCCCATCAACTGCTCGGCGAAGTCCGTGGGGACGACCTGGGTCGCGCTCACTTGCGCCGGAGAGGCGGGATGCGATATCGCGGCGGCGACGGAGGTCCGCTCGGCATCGGCACGCAACGGTTCGGCGAAGCGAGCGGGCCCGACCTCGACCACGGAGGCGCCATCACTCCAGGCGGACTTCGAGACCATGACGCGCTCAGCCAGCTTGAGCGCGCCGTTCGTCAGGTCGACGTAGGCGATCACCGGATCGCCTTCGGCATCGAACCGCAGCGAGGGTTGTGACCCGACGCGGCCCACCGAGTCCACGACCTCGAGGACCCAGTTGCCGGACTCCCGGTGCGCCAATCGCAGATCGGCGTTGGCCCGATCCAGATAGGCGATCCATGGCTCGCCCGCGCTATCCAGCGCGAGCGAGCTGTGCTGACCCACATCACCCGAGGAATCCACGACGCTCAGGGTCCACACGGCGCCGGAGCGCTCGGCGAATCGAAGGTCGCCGCGCACCGCATCGTGATAGCTGATCCGCGGCTCGTCACCCGCTCCGAGCGCAAGGCTGGTGAACGCGGTTCCTCCGAGAGGGCCCGCATCCACGAGTTCGCTCGTCCACGCCGAGACCCCGCGCGTCGCCAGTCGGAGCGCCGAGTTCGAAACGCTGCCGTAGCTGATGCGCGGCCGACCATCGGAGCCGACCGAGAGCGAAGCCTGCCAGCCGGTCATGATCGCCGGATCGACGATCTCGTTCACCCAGCCGCCCGCTTCGCGGCGCCCGTACATCAACTGGAAGCTCTTGGTGAAGGCCAGACACGCAGTGCCGGTGGAATCGATCGCCAGTGACGACGAGGCCGAGAAGCCGTGCCCGTTGAGACTGACCTCCTCGATGGTCCAGGCGGCGCCGACGCGGCGAGCGAACATGACGCGATGATTGACCACCGCGTCGTAGGCGATGCGCGGCTCGCCATCGGGGCCGAACACCAACGACGTCAGGTAGCCGGTCTCGAGCGCGGTCTCGAGTGTCTGCGTCTGCCACACCGCGCCATCGAATCGGGCGAAGCGCAGATCGAGCCGCTCGCCTTCTTGATAGCTGATGTTGGGGCGTCCCGCGGGGTCGAACGCCAGCGAGGCGTGATAGCCCGAGTGCCGGAGCGTGTCGATCGTCTGGATCGAGAACGAGGCGGCGCCCGCGCTTGTCGGCAGGAGGAGCCCGCAGATCAGCAATCGGACACAGGCGGTCATGGGAGCGCTCCGGAGTTCGAGGGACGGCACGCCCGCAAGCCTACGCCCGCGGTTCGTCCACGTACATGGGAATCCGGGGGAATCCGCGGGGAATCCAGGGAAGCCCGCAACCCGAAGCCGCACTTGGGCCGCATCGGCGGTATGGCCGGCAATCGACCATTCCGCGGGCGACGCCTCGTCCTCGATGCGGCGAGGCAGGAGTTCCACGTCGAGTGAGCCGCCGCGTGTAGTCTCCTCGCTCACCCTCATCCCCAGGAGGCTCCTATGGAGATCCGCCGCATCGCCGTGGGCGCGCGCATGAGCGCAGCCGTCGTGCACGGGAACACCGTCTATCTCGCAGGTCACGTCGCGGGCGATCGCTCGCGAGGCGTTGCCGGCCAGACCGAGGAGATCCTGCGCCGGATCGACGAGCGCTTGGCGGAAGCCGGCACCGACAAGTCCAAGGTGCTCTCGGCGAACATCTGGCTGGCGGACATGGTGACCTTCGAGGAGATGAACGGCGTGTGGGACGGCTGGGTGGCGCCTGGCTGTGCGCCCGCGCGCGCCACGGTCGAGGCCAAGCTCGCCTCGCCCGACTATCTCGTCGAGATCGCCGTCATCGCCGCAACCTGACCACAAGCGAGACGAGCACCCAGCCGATTGCCAGGCGCCCGTCGTGGGCTCGCTGTGTCGAGACGAGTCGTGCGCTATCGCACGCGTGCCCTGGGCCCGCGCGGCCGAGCATCGTACTTCTCGAACAACCGCTTCTGGCGTGACTCCATTGACGTGACCTGTCCTCCGATCAGGACCTGAAGACAACGGGTGCTCTGCATCAGCGGATCGCCGTCGGTGATCTGGAGGTCGGCCAACTTGCCGACCTCGATGCTGCCGACCAGGTCGCCGACGCCGAGGATGCGCGCGGGGTGGATGGTCACGGCCTTGAGCGCTTCCTCGGCCGGCAGCCCGAAGGCCGCCGCCATCGAGGCATGGTGCGGCAGGTTGCGCGCGTTGTGCGCACCGCCACGCCCCTCGTCGGCAATGCAGAAGCTGACGCCGGCCGCATGCAGACGAGCCGCGACGCGGAACGCCTCATCGTAGGGCTCGTGCCGCCGCGTGGGCGTCGCGAGCACACCTGCGATGATCACTGCGATGTCGCGGCTCTTCAGCTCGTCGGCGATCCGCCAACTGTCGTAACCGCCCACCAGCACGATGCGCTTGAGACCGAGTTCGTCGGTCCACTGCAGCGCGGCACGGATCTGGTTCAGGGCATCGGCATGGATGAAAACGGGGATCTCGCCGCGAAGCGCCTTGCCCATGGCATCCCAGCGCACGTCGCGATCATGTCGACCGGCGCCCGGCTTGCCCTGTGCATCACGCGCCTTCCAGTACGCACGAGCCTCCTCGAACGCGCTGCGGATCGCGGCGATCGACTCGTCGCGCGCCTTGGCCTGGTCCTCATCGCTCCGCTGCTCCCACCACGACCGGCTCGGCGTCATGTTGGGCCACTGCACATGCAGCCCGACCGGAGCACGGATCGTCATGTCCTCCTGCGTCCAGCCGTCCAGGTGGATGAGCGCCGACGTCCCGGTCACCGCACCGCCCCCCGGAACCGTCAGGGCGGAGGTGATGCCGTTGACCCGCGTCACCGGCAGCAACTCGCTGTCGGGATTGATCTGGACCTCGGCGCGGGCGTTCGGGTTGAGATTGCCTGTCTCCTGAGTGTCGTTGGAGCCTGTGACCGTGCTCACCTCGGTCAGTCCGAGCTGCGAGTTGGCCGCGACGAAGCCCGGGTAGACGTGCTTGCCGCGGCAGTCGATCACCCGGGCGCCCGCCGGGACCGCGACGTGCGCTCCCACGGCGGTGATGCGATCGCCCTGCACCAGCACGGTCGCGTTCTCGAGCGTGCCGCCGGTCACCGTGTGCACGGTGCCACCGACGAGCGCGACCGAACCCGTGGGCTTGGGAAGCCAGGTGGACTTGTTCTGGGCAACCGCCGAGGAGGCGAGTACGAAGGACATCGCCACAGCGACCAGCGAGCGGATCATGAGGCGATTCATCGCGACACCTCCTCGCCGTTCTGGCGGGCGCGGCGTTCGGTCTCGGACATGAACTCGTGCGAGTGGCCGTCATCGCCGTGGGCGTGGCCGCACTGGTTGCCGCTCATATCGGTGTCCATGAGGTAGCGAGGGGGCCAGTCGCCCTTGCCTCCGCCGCCCTTCCCTTCGGGCTTCTTCGAGTCCTTTGCGGCGGCCACGAGCGCGACGCGCTCCTTGGCCAGCGCGTCACGCCCCGCCAGGTCCTCGGCGCGGTCGAAGTACTTGCGGCCCTCGATCCACGTCTGCTCGCATAGCGCGTAGGGCGACAGCGGCTCGCCGCTCCACAGCGCGAAGTTGGCGAGCTTGCCCACCTCGAGCGAGCCGACCCGATCGTCGATCTTGAGGCAGATGGCGGGATTCAGCGTCACGAACTTGAGCGCCTCGTCGCGCGGCACGCCGCCGTACTTGATCGCCTTGGCCGCTTCGGTATTGAGGCGCCGCGCCAGTTCATTGCTGTCGGAGTTGAATCCGGTGACGACGCCGCGGTCCCACATCAGATAGCCATTGTGCGGGATCGCGTCGATCACCTCCTGCTTGTAGCCCCACCAATCCGAGAAGCCCATGCCGGCCGCGCCGTGCAACGCCATCTCGTCGGCCACTTTGTAGCCCTCGAGGATGTGCGTGAACGTGTTGACCGTGATGCCGAATTCCTCGGCGAGCCGCATCAGCATCAGGATCTCGTCCTGGCGGTAGGAGTGCGCGTGGATGAGCCGCTTGCCGCTGACGATCTCGGAGAGCGCCTCGAGCTGCAGGTCGCGCCGCGGCGGCAGCGTGCGCTCGCCGCTGCTGAACTCGCTCCACGCACGGTCGTAGTCCTTGGCCGCGAGGAACGCCTCGCGGATCGACTGCTCGACGCCGGCGCGCGACTTCGGGTAGCGGCTCGTCGCATCGGCTCCCCAGTTGCTCTGCTTGGGATTCTCGCCGAGCGCGAACTTCACCGTGCCCGGGATGTCCGAGACGTACATCTCTTCGACCGACGCACCCCACTTGCAGGAGATCAGCGCCGCCTGCCCGCCGATCGAGTTGCACGATCCGTGCAACAGGTGCTGCATCGTGACGCCGCCCGCGAGCTGACGGTAGATCTCGACGCTCTCGCTGTTGATGACATCCGCGATCCGCACTTCGCACGTCAGGTTGTTGGTGCACTCGTTGACGTTGCCCAGAATCGAGGAGTGGCTGTGCTCGTCGATGATGCCCGGAGCGACATGCTTGCCCTTGCCGTCGATCACCACGGCCCCGCCCGGCGCCGCGAGCCCCTTGCCGATCGCCGCGATCCGACCGCCGCGCACGAGGAGGTCGGTCTCCTGCATCGTGCCCTTGGGACCCGCCGTCCACAGCGTCGCATTGCGCACGAGCACGGCCGACGGGCTGGCCGGAGCCGGCATCCGCCAAGGTTCGGTGTTGCCCATGACGATCGGCGTCTCGACGCGTGCCGCGGGAGCGTCCTTCTTCTCGTCCTTGGTCACGGCCCGAGCGCTCACGTCGACGGTGCCCGCAGCGCCCACCATCGCATCATTCGCAGCGCGCAAGTCGAACGCCCTCGAGGCGCCTCCGACCAGCACCGAGAACCGCACACGTTTGGCTTCGAGTCGGACGCCCGTCGCCTTCAGCGTGTCGGTGCCCATCACCAACGTGGCCGTGGTGTCCTTGTCGACCGCGATCTTGAGCGTCGCTGCCGCCGACAGGCCCTTCAGCGCCCACTCACCCTTGGGCGACGTTTCGTCCTTGGACACCTCGAAGCGGTCACCATCCACCCACACGTCGCGCACCTTGGCCGCCTCGCTGAACAGGGGGCCGCGCATGACGGTGAGGTTCGCCACCTTGCCGGTCGCGATCGTGCCGAGCCGAGCCTCGAGCCCGAGCAGCCGCGCCGGCGTGGTCGTCACGGCCGCGATCGCATCGTCATTCGAGAGACCCTGCGCCACCGCCTTGCCGACCTGGGCGCGGAACGTCTTCACATCCTTGAGACCGTTCGACGTGAGCGCGAACGGGACGCCGGCGCGCTTCATGGCCGCGGGGTTGCCGGGCGCCTGCTGCCAGTGACGCAACTCCTCGGTCGTGACTTCGAGCGCGTTCGCATCGTCCGAGACATCCGGCGCATCAGGGAAGGCGACCGGTAGGACCACGGGCTGCGTCGTCGCCGCGACCTGGCGGGCCCGCTTGTACTCGTCGCCCGAGCCCACGACCATCGCACGCACGCCGGCCTCGCGCGCGAGCACCGAGGCCCGCATCACCTCGAGCATCTCATCGGCCAGGAACAGCACCGGCAACGTGCCCGAGATCGCACCCTGCAGCGAGGCATGTGACAGGTTCGTCTCGGGGCGCTCGCTGCTGGCGGGCTTGCGAGCATGGGCCGCATGCACATCGCGATACCACTTGGCGTCCATGAACGCCTGCCGGATCATCGCGATCGCGCCCATCAGCGAACCCGGATAACCCTGTGGCGTCGGCTGGATCGAGACCACCTGGGCCGCATCCGCCACGAGCACATTGGCATTGAGCGCTCCGTCGCCCAGATTCACCACGGCGCTCGTACCGCGCAGGATGCCCGCGCGAGGAGCGACTTGAGCCGCCGCGAATCCTGCACCGCGCAACGACTCGAGCTGGTCCTTCGAGAGCGAGAGGTTCGAGGCGACGCGGTATTCGGGCCGCACATTCGGATTGTCCGCCGCCGCTCCGCGCGAGGGCTCGGCCGCAGGCTCGCCGCCTCGCCCGGGTCGCCCCGCTGGCCGCGCCGCAGCGCCTCCGGCTTCAGCCGGAAGCACCATCATGTCGATCAGGCCCGCGTACACCGTGAGGCTGTCGCCCGGCCAGATCCGCGCATCCGGTGGCGGCGTCACGGTGGCACCGACCGCGATGATCACGCCGTCTCGCATCACGACGGTCCCACGCGGGATCACCTGTCCCGGCGCGACCACGATGCGCGCATCGACGATGGCATGGACGCGAGGTGTCGCGGCCATTGCCGTGGAGCCGAGCGAGAGCGCGGCCGCCACGACCAGGACGAACAGGTGGGCGCGGGCTGCGGGACCGGACCGACGGAGCAGTCGAAGACGCGAGGACATCGGGGGTCTCCTGGCAGGGAGCGGGACGGGATCGGGCGCCGAGTGCGCGACGATGAGGCGGACAGAATGGGGAAAGTAGGACTCCTGCTGCCCGCTGCCGATGCGGCCCCGACCGACGCGGCCCGCCATCAGACGAGTGCGGTGACGCCGGAACCCCCTCCGCCGCAGCGAACAGGCCGATCCGGCTGGATCCGAGGGCCTTGACCCCCAACCCGGGAGGGCCTTTTAATTTCCCAGGGAGGGCGGCGGTCCTCTACCCTCTCCCGGCTCCACCTCACCCCCTGCATCCACCCTTGTCTCAGAAGGTAGCCTCCGATGACCGAGCTTCCCACCGATCAGCCCACCCCGCCCGTCGACGCCGACGCTGCGGCAGCACCCGCCCTCCAGTCCGTCACGGCTGACGTCGCCGCGACCGATCCTGAAGCTGCGGATGCCCCTTCCACGGACTTCGCCCAGGCCCTTGCCGACCATGAGTCGAGCCCGACCGCAACCGCGCAGCAGGAGAGCGCCGCCGTCGAGCCCCGCAAGGGACAGAAGGTGAAGGCCCGCGTCGTGTCCATCGGAGAGGAACACATCGTGTTCGACTTCGGCGGACGCAGCGAAGCCACAGCCGAGACCCGCGCGTTCCGCGCTGACGACGGGTCCATGAAGATCACGGCGGGCGAGACGCTCGAGTTGTTCGTCAAGGAAGTCGGCGATCAGATCGTGCTGGCGGCGAAGGGTGGTGGCGATCGGAATGCGGCGGCCATGGCGCAGTTGCGCGAGGCGCATGCCGCTGGCATGCCGGTCAGGGGCCGCGTCACCGCGGTCAACACCGGCGGCGTCGTGGTGGATCTCTCGGGCGTGCGCTCGTTCTGCCCGATCTCGCAGATCGAGAACGGCTTCTGCGCCGATGCCAATGTCCACATCGGCAAGTCCTACGAGTTCCTCGTCACCAAGATGGGCGAGAGCAAACGCGACCTCGTCGTGTCGCGCCGCGAGTTGCTGCGCAAGGCCGAGAAGGCCGAGGCCGGCAACCTGCTCGCCGCGATCAAGGAAGGCGATGTGCGTGATGGCCGCGTCGTGAAGCTCGAGGGCTTCGGCGCGTTCATCGATCTGGGCGGCGTCCAGGGCATGGCGCACGTGAGCGAGCTGGCGCACGGCCGCGTCAATCACCCGAGCGACGTGTTGCGCGAGGGCGAGACCGTGAAGGTCAAGGTCCTCCGCGTCGAGGGTGGCGACGGCAGCAAGCGCCGCATCGCGCTGTCGATCAAGGCGATGCTCGCGGATCCGTGGACCACGGTCGCCGAAACCTTCACCGTCGGCCAGCGCGTCACGGGCACGGTCACGCGGCTCGCCGACTTCGGCGCGTTCGTGCAGATCGCTCCGGGAATCGAGGGCCTCGTGCATGTCAGCGAGTCGGCCCTGACACGCGTCGCGCATGTGAAGGATGTGATGGCCCCGAACGACAGCGTCGAAGCGCTGGTGCTGACGGTCGAGCCCGACAAGCGTCGTGTCTCGCTCAGCGTCCGTCAGGCGCTGGGTGGTGCCCCGGCCGAGCCGCGCCGTCCGCGCGGCGAGTCGAGCGAGGGCTTCGCCGGAGCGGGCGCGGGCGCGGGTGCGAGTGCGAGTGCGGGTGCGGGTGGCGGTCGCGGCGAAGGCCACGGCGGCGGCGGCGGCGGCGGTCGCCCTCGCAGTGACCGCTTCGGCGGCGGTGCGGGTGGCGGTGCGGGTGGCGGCGGCCGTGGTGGCCGCGGCGACCGAGGCGGCATGGGTGGCGGCGGCCGAGGCGGCCGACGCGAGGGCGGAGATGATTGGCGCGCGTTCGCGTCCAGCGACTCGGGCCCGTCCGAGACGCCGATGGCCATCGCGCTGCGCAAGGCGATGGAGAAGGCCAAGAGCCGCGAGAAGGCCTGATCCACGCGGCACAACGCTGACGAAAGCCCCCGCGACCGGTTCGAGTCGCGGGGGCTTCGCTCTTTCGTGCGGCGAGGTCTCAGCCTTTGATCGCCTCGACGTAGCGTGCAGTCACGACATCCCAGTCCACGACCTGAGCGAACGCGGCCACGTACTCGGCACGGCGGTTCTGGTACTTGAGGTAGTAGGCATGCTCCCAGACATCGAGTCCGAGCAGCGGCGCCTGCGCGCTCATCAGCGGCGAGTCCTGGTTGGGCGACGTGCTCAACTCGAGGCCGCGCTTGGGATCGAGCACCAGCCACGCCCAGCCGCTGCCGAACACCGAGAGCGCCGCGGCGTTGAAGCGCTCCTGGAACGAACTGAAGCTGCCCCACTTGGCATCGATCGCGGCGGCGAGCTCGGCGCGCGGCGCGCGTGCCCCGGTTCGCGCGAGACTCGTCCAGAACAACGAGTGATTGTGATGCCCGCCACCGTGATTCCGCACCGCCTTCTGCACATCCTCGGGCAACTTCGCCACCCCGGAGACCAGGGACTCGAGCGATCTCGACTCGAGGCCGGGCTTTCCGGCGATCGCCTTGTTCAGATTCGCCACATAGCCCGCATGGTGCTTGTCGTGGTGGATCGTCATGGTCTGCGCGTCGAGATGCGGCTCGAGAGCGTCGGCCGCATAGGGCAGCGCCGGCAACGTGAACGGCCCGCTCAGCTGAGGCGGCGGCACGACGGTGCCGGGTTTGGGAGTCGCAGGTGTCTGCGCCGAACTCGTCTGCGCGAACGCATCTCGAGGGTGTGGGAGTGCGAGGGCGGCACTCGCGAGCGCGAGCGTCCTGAGCGCCTGACGGCGCGTGATCGGAACGGGCATGGCAGGGCCTCCTTCGAAGCTCGGGGCGGATGCGGCCGATGGAGCGAGGGTGCGGCAAGCCGAGGCGTGCGTCCACCCTAACCCGCTGCGAGACGCGTCTCTCAGACCGCCGGCTTGCGCAAGCGCCACACCAGCAGTGGCGGCGTGCATACGGTGGTGATGACCACCATCACGACGACGGCGGAGAACACCGAGTCACTCACGACCCGGCTGCCGTGCACGTACAGCGTCGCGCCGATCTGCGCGAAGATCAGACCGACCTCGCCCCGTGGGATCATGCCGAGCCCGACCGCGATCTTGTCGATGCCCTTCTCGAGCACGCCCAGCGAGCACGCCTGCTTGCCGACGATCGCCGCCAATGTGAGCACGCCTGCGAATCCGAGCACGCCCACGTTGCCGAACACCGACAAGTCCACCTGCAGGCCCATCAGGACGAAGAAGATCGGCACCAGGAACTGCGAAAGCGGCTCCATGAGGTCGTGGATGGAGCGCCGCTGAAGGTCACGCTCCTTCAAGTCCGCGTAGTGCACTTCCTCGAGCACGAGGCCGGCGGCGAAGGCGCCGACGATGGCAGCGAGGCCGGCCTTCTGAGCGAGGAGCGAGAGCAGGAAGCAGAACGCGAGAGCGATGCTGACCAGCAACCCGCTGCCTCTCAGCTGGCTTGCGAACCGGAAGGCGACCTTCGACAGCCAGCGGCCGACGACCACCGCGGCCGCGAGGAATCCGAGCGCCTTGGCGAAGATGAGGACCAGGTCCTTCATCGCGAAGTGCCCGCCGGAGTTGATCGCTGCGATGAGCCCGGTCATCGCGGCCAGCACGATCAGCCCGAGCACGTCGTCGATCACCGCGGCCCCGAGGATGATCCGCCCCTCGGCACTCTCCATGCGCTTGAGATCCCCCAGCACGCGGGCGGTGATGCCGACGCTGGTGGCCGCGAGTGTCGCGCCGACGAACCAGTGGGTGAGCGGGTCCGCCAGCGGGAAGAACATCCTCGACGTGCCCCATCCCAGCAGGATCGGCACCACGATGCCGAGCATCGCCACGAGCAGGGCCGAGCGCCCGACCTTCATCATCTGGCCGACATCGGACTCGAGGCCGACGGTGAACAGCAGGAACAACACGCCCAGCTGCGCCAGGATCTCGATCGTCGGCAGCTGCGCCAACTCGATGAAGATCGTGATGCCGAAGTGGGACAGGTTCCCGAGCACGATGCCGACGAGCAGCTCTCCCAGCACGGCCGATTGGCCGAATCGCTCGAACAGCGAGCCCCCGAGCTTGGCGGCGACCAGGATGATCACCAGCGCCTCGAGGATCGGCATGATGTCCACGCCGCCGGGAGCCGTCGTCGCCTGCGCGACGTGCGCCAGAACGAGCCCGAAGGCCATGAGCGGGAGGTGCGGACGGAGGCGGGAGAGCGTTCGCATAGGGGGGTGTTGATACCTCACGGGGCGCTCCGGGTCGAGTCGAGTCAGGGCCGGGACAGGTCCGTGTGAATCAGGTGGCGAGCCGCAGGCGCGCTCAGACGTCGGCGCCGCGACCCCGCTCGGCGAGCACGAAATGCCACTCGCGCAGCAGCCACTCGAGGAACCACAGCACCTCGGTCGTGCTCTTGACGCGGAACTCGGCCGCCGTCGACCGACGCGCCACGACGACCCCGATCCCACGCCGTGCCCGCACCACCGGATAGCCGGTCTCGTCATTCACATCGTCACCCAGGAACACGACACACGGCGACTCGGGAAGGGAGCCCTCGGTCAACCACTGGCCGATCGCCGTGCCCTTGTCGATCGCCACGATGGGCGAGAGCTCATAGACCTTCTTGCCCGGCAGCGCATGGATCTGGTCGCGGTGCTCGTTCAGTCGCCGCCTCACACCCGCGGTGAATGCGGCCTGCAACCGTGTCGGCAACTGGCGGTAGTGCACCGCGCAGGCCGGCCCCTGTCCTGCACCCAGGTGCCCGGATGCGCCTCGCACCACTGGCGCAGATCCTCCTTGAGCGAAGCCGGCACGCCGCCTCCGGCGACCTCGGGGTCGCGCCTCACGCCACCCTGATCCCGCACCTCGAGCCCGCAGACGCCCGAGTACCACGCCGGCTCGACTCCGACGCGCGAGGCGAGGTCCTCGACCCTTCGGCCCGAGAAGAACCCGACGGATACGTGGGGACTCGTCGCAAGCGCGCTCATCGCCCGAAGCGCACGCGGCGGGATCGCCGCGTCATCGCTGTGCTCCACGATGTCCGCCAGGGTCCCGTCGAAATCACTGCCCACCGCGAGCGAGTCGTGTTGGCGAAGACGCGCAGCCAACACGGGCAACGAGCTCCAGAGCGACTTGGTGAGAGCCAGGGATACCTCCTCAGAATGAGGCACCCGAAGCGGTGCCACACCTTCCCCATACCTTCCCGGCCGAAGCAGGATCAATCGTCCCGTCGTTGTAAAGCCGAGATGGGCACAACGGAAGTCCGTCGATTCGACGATGCACCACACAACCCTCGCGCATGGGGGCTAGGTTGGGAGTGAACCCGAATGCCCGAGGAGGCCCCATGATCGAGACCCCTCGACGAGTGCATGGTCCAAGTGCGCGTCCTGTCGTGCGCCACGCCACCGAGCGTCTGCGCACCGGCGCCGCCGAACTGCAGCAGTGGGCGCGCGCGCATCTGGGCGACCGTCGATTGGTGCTCGTCTCCAACCGGGAACCCTGGTCGCACCACCATCAAGAGGACGGCTCGATCCGCGCCGTCCGCAACGCCGGAGGACTGACCGTCTCGCTCGACGCCCTGGCCAGTGCGGTCGGCGCCTCGTGGGTGGCGCACGGCAGCGGCAGCGCCTCGAAAGAGTCCTCGGATGCGACCGGACGTCTGCGCTGTCCGCCCGAGGACCCCTCCTACACGTTGCGCCGCATCTGGCTCGACGAGGAGGACCACACGCTCTTCTACGGCGGCGCCGCGAACAGCACGCTGTGGCCACTCTGCCATGTCGTGTTCGTCCGGCCGCGCTTCGATGCGCGCGCGTGGGATCGCTACCGCGACGTCAACGTGCGCTACGCGGAGGCCGCCCTCGCCGAAGCGGGCGATGAGCCCGCGTTCATCTGGCTGCAGGACTACCACCTCGCGCTGGCCGCCCGGACGATCCGCGAGAAGCGACCCGAGCACTCGCTCGGGCTGTTCTGGCATATTCCGTGGCCATCCCCCGAGGTGTTCCGCGTCCTGCCGTCCCGCCGCGAACGCCTCGAGGGGCTGCTCGCCAACGACCTGCTGGGATTCCATCTGCGCGGCCACGCTCTGAACTTCCTGCAGTGCGTCGCCGACACGCTCGAGGCGCGCGTCGACATGGAACGCATGGCCGTCGATCGCAAGGGGCACCGGACCTGGGTGCGCGCGATGCCGATCGGCGTGCCGGCCGTGGACATCGGGAACCTCGCCGACGCTCCCGAAGCGATCGCCGCCGAAGCCGCGTGGCGCGAGCGCCTCTCGCTGGGGAATCGCAAGGTCATCCTCGGCGTCGACCGACTCGACTACACCAAGGGTGTGCCGTAACGACTCCAGGCGTTCACCCGGCTGCTCGAGAAGCATCCGTCCATGCACGGCCGCGTCACGTTCGTGCAGGTCGGCGTGCCGTCTCGCATCGAACTGCCCGAGTACCGCGCGGTCGGCCGTCAGGTGAAGCAGGAGGTCGCTCGCATCGAACGGAGATTCCCCGCCAAGGGCGGCCCCACGGTGGTGTACATCGAGGACTCGCTCGACTTCCGCGAGGTCGTGCCGCTCTATCGGCTGGCCGATGTGTGCGCCGTGACGCCGCTGCACGACGGGATGAACCTGGTGGCCAAGGAGTACGTCGCCGCTTGCACCGACGGTGAGGGCGCGCTCGTGCTGTCGCCGTTCGCAGGAGCCGCGCGCGAGCTGGAGCGCTCGTATATCGGCCTCGCCCTACGACATCGATGCGCTGGCCGAGGCCTACCGCGCGGCGCTCGAGGATCCGGCGGAGGAACGCCGCGAACGCATGGGCGCGCTGAGGGAGATCGTGCTGCGGCGCACTGTGCATGATTGGGCGATCGAGTTCCTCGACTCCTGGCAGCGATTGGGCCTTCGTCGACGACCACCCGAACCGCTCGAGACCAAGGCGAGCTGAACGTTCATGCTCAGGGCGAGACGACCGGAACCAGCGGCCAGACCTTCGGGATCAGCGTGAGCGCGATCACCGCCAGGATGAGGTCGAGCGGCAGGCCCATTCGAATGAAGTCGCGAAAGCGATAGCCGCCGGGTCCGTACACCATGAGGCTCGTCTGATAGCCCACGGGCATGGCGAAGGCGGCGGAACAGCCGAAGGCGACCGATGCCAGCAGCGCCATCGGGTCGACGCCCAGCGCATTCGCGGTGCTCGCCGCGATCGGGGCGAGGATCGCCGCGGTGCCGCTGTTCGACATGAACTCGCTGAGCAACATCGCGGTCAGGAAGAAGACGCCGACGAGGAGCGTCGGCCCCATGTGCTCGCCGCCTCCGGCGAGCCCGCGCGCGAGCAACTCCGCCAACTGTGTCTTCTCGAGCGCGGCACCCAGCGCGAACGCGCCCGCCAGCAGGAAGATGACGCTCCAGTCGATCGCGGCATAGGCCTCGCGCGGCTGCAGGCTGCGCGTCAGCATGAGCACGGCGCACCCGGCCACAGCCGCCGTGACGATGGGCAGAGCGCCGGTCGCGGCCAGCAGCACGACGCCTGCGATCGTCCCGACCGCGACGACCAGTCGTGCCGTGCGCGCACGCGGCCGAGGCGGCGAGCCGATGGCGAGGAATCCGCGCGTTTCGGCCAGCGCGCGCAGGTCATCGTCCTCGCCCTCGACCACCAGCACGTCGCCTGCCCGCAGCCGCATCGGATCGGGCAGCGCCACCAGCGCCGTCTCGGGCCGGTGCACTGCCAGCACCACGGCACCGTAGCGATCGGCGAAACGCGACTCGCTCAGCGTGCGCCCCGCGAGCGACGAGCCCGGGAGCACCACGAACTCGGCGAGCGGCAGCGCGGGCGGTGCCTTGGTCGGATTCGTCGCGCCGCCCGCGGCCGCGGCCGCCGCCGCCACGGCCTCGGCCTCCGCCGCGACGCGCGTGGGGAGCCGCGTCTCGAAACCCGCATTCGCCAACGCCAGCACGCGCGCCAGCGGCCCCCTCACGCGGAGGCGTTCACCGGCGACGAGCGGGGCGAACTCATCGGTCCGCGCGAGTAGCACCACCTCGTGGTCCCGCATGAACGAGGCGGCGACGGGCACGCGTCCCACCCAGGTCGAGCCCTCGGGGACGCGCAACTCCGCCACGTAGTCGCTGCGCGCCGCGGTGAGATCGGCGCCCGGACGCGGCCCATCCGGCAGGAACCAACGCCCGATGAGCAGGATGTAGGCCGTGCCCGCTGCGAACATCGGCAGGCCGACGGCGGCGAACTCGAACATCCCGAAGCCGCGCAGACCACTCTGCACCGCGAACTCGTGCACGACCAGATTCGTCGATGTGCCGATCAGCGTGCACATGCCGCCGAACGTCGCGGCGTGCGCCATCGGCATCAGCAAGCGTCCGGGCTTGGCCCCACTGCGCCGGCAGGTCTCGAGCACGAGCGGGATGAACACCGCCACCGCCGCCGTGTTGTTCATCAGCATCGAGAGCCCACCGACCGCGATCATCACGACCGCGGTGAGCAGCCACTCGGAGCGTCCGAGCGGGGCGAGCACCCGGCGAGCCAGCGTCTCGAGCGCGCCCGTCCGCTCGAGCCCCGCTGAGAGCACGAGGACGGCCGCCACCGAGACCGTGGCCGGGTGCGAGAAACCCGCGAACGCCTCGAGCGGCGTCAGCACGCCGGTCAGCAGCAGCGCCAGCAGCGCCAGCAGCGCCGTCAGGTCGGCCGGAAAACGCTCGCGGATGAAGCTCCAGATGGCAGCGACGAACACCACGACCGTGACGATCGCATGCAGCACCTGGGACGGATCGGTGGTCAGGAAGGGCATGGCCGCGCAGGATACAACTCCGACGCGGTCATGCCCTCATTCGCATCACTCGACGCGGACCACCCGTGACGTACGCGTCTCGTCGGCACCGCGCACACGCACCAGATAGAGCCCCGGCGACGTCGTGCGCCCCAAGTCGTCGCGACCATCCCAGCCGAGCAGATGCTCGCCAGCCGACCTTGGCTCGAACACGAGCGTCCGGACGACGCGGCCCATCAGGTCGAGCACCTCGGCCTCCATCACGCCCGCGCGCGGCATCGAGACCGCCAGTTGCACGCCGCCTCTCGACGGGTTCGGCCATGGCGCGCGCAGCACGAGTCGCGGAGCCCGCCCCACGCTTGTCGTCGGGATCGCCGCGTCGTAGAGGCAGGCATCGTCCACCGCCGCCTCGACGATCGTGCCCGCCAACGTGTCGCTGGCGGTGAAGCGAACGCGGAAGCTGGTGACGGAGGGCAGGAAGTCGAACACGGGGATGGCGATCTCGGTCCAGTGGTTCTGCACACCGTTGATCTCGCGTGCCAGCACCCACGTACTGCTGCCCGAGGCGTTGAGGTAGATGCGCAGGAAATCGGGCGTCGACGGAGCGCTCGAATAGAACCAGGTCCAGGCGCCGAACGTGGGAACGGTGAGACCCGCGGTGCTGAAGTAGGGCGAGACCAACGAGGTGCGCCCTCCGTCGACATCCGCCTCACCGATCGAGCTCGGAGTGGTTCCCTGACCCGTCACCCAGCACAGCGTGCCCTCGGGGCTGCGATCGTACTCGGGCTGCACGTCGCCCGGGATGGCGCCGTCCGCCTCGTGCCCCTCGTGATAGCGCTCGGCCGGGCCACGCGGGATGCGCGAGGTGATGCCGTTGGAACGAAGCCCCGGCGCCTGCTGCGGCTCGCCCGTGCCGAGCGGCTCGACTCGCACCCAGTGGCCGGTCGTCGCGTTGTCCGTGGCGAACCCGGGAATCCAACCGTCGGCATCCTCGAACTCGTGCCACAGCGCGGTCGGCTGCAATGCGTAGTCCTGGGCATCGAACCCGGGCCCGATGCGGCGCACATGGGCGAACGGCGCATAGCCGGGGCGGCCGACCGCGACCGCGTAGTCGTCATCCGGGATGTTCGCGAGCAAGTAGCCGCCGCCCGCGTTCGTGTGATCGTGCAGTCCCCACTGCGGCAACACCACCTCGGCATCCTCGAGCGGCAGCAGCGTGCTGGCATCGCGGATGACGCCGGTGAAGGGGGCCATGGGCTTCGCCACCATCACGATCGTCACGCTATCGACTTCGCCCAAGACGATGCTGGCCGGCACGAGCCGGGTGAAGTAGCCGAATCGGCTGACCTCCACCGAGTGCGCCCCGGGGCTCGGCGCGAACGCCACGACACCATCGCCCGGCGTGGTCAGCGAATCGCCCTGGGAGACGAGACGCACGCGGAAGCCCGGCGCGGGGCTCTGGTTCTCGAGACGGACCTGCACCCGGAGCCGTCCGTAGTCGCGGGTTGCGCGGTACACGTAGAGCCCGCTCTGCATGTCGCTGGCGATCACCGTGCCCGAGGGGAAGTACGGGCACACCTCCCACACGCCGAAGAAGCCGCCCGAGGCGCCCGCATAGGAGTCGCCGTAGGCCCACTCGGCCGGATGCGCCGGATCGCTCAGGTCGAGGGCGCGGATGCCCTCGGTGTAGTTGGAGAGCCACAGGTCGTTGCCCTGCACGTGCGCGTTGTGCACGATCGCCTGCGGATTCGCCGTGATCTCATTGGAAAGCACCGGCGCGTTGATGTTGCTGATGTCGAAGATCTTGAGCGGCTCGCCGTTCACCTCATCGGTCACATACAGCCAGTTGCCCGAGGCATCCGGCCACGCGTTGTGTGTGAACGCGCCGCCATAGGTCCAGCTCGAGAGCTGCGTCGGCGTGGCGGGATTGGTGAAGTCGAGGATGCGCTGGATCCCCGAGTTGATCGACGAGGCGAACAGCCGATTGCCGATGGGCACGCTGTCATGCACGTAGTCGCTCGAGGACACGGGCACCGGGCCGCCCGGCCAAGTGCCGATCTCGACCGGCGCTTCCGGGTTGGCGAGCGACAGCACGCGCAGACCGGTCGCCAAGCCCGCGGCGTTGCGCGTGCCGTTACAGATCAGGATCGCGCGCGCCGTGTCGACGGACACCGAGTGCGATCGCACGAACGAACCCGTGTAGCTCGCCGCGAGCACCGGCGCCTCGGGATTCGTCATGCGGATGATCTGCAGGCCCTGGAGCGCACCCGAACCCTCGGTCACCACATAGATCCAGTTGCGATACGACTTCATCTCGCGCCACAGCGAGGTGGGCCCGGCGATGAATCCGACCTGATAGGTCGCGGCCGGGTTCGTCACGTTGTAGATGGCCGTGCCATTGCCCGTGCCGATGACCGCGTACTCGCGTCCATCGCTGTGGATGTAGGACCAGCACGCCGCATAGCCGACGGCGGCATAGTCGTCGCGGTTGGCCAGGAACTGCAGGTTGCGCGTGACGGGCGGGGCCGCCGATGCGGCGAGCGGGGCGACGAGCGAGCAGGCGGCGAAGAGGGCGGCCAGGGCGAGGCGAGGGCGCACGGAGAAGTCTCCTCTGAGGATGCGAACGGAAGCGCGGTCCCCATGAGTGTAGCGAGCCGACCCTCCCCTCGGCCAGATGTCATCTCTCTCGGGCGACCTGTGACTGTGGTCGAACTCCATGGCAGGCAATGTGTTCCGGGATCAAGCAGGCCCAGGCGGGGAATCCAACGGAGTTTCGACGGCTCAGCGGAGCGCGGTCGGAGCCGCCACACATCGAGGAGCACTTCTCTTGACTCATCCCCCCCCCGAAGAAGGTGGATTTCGCGCATGCCGCGCTCGGTTCCGGCTCACAGTTCTCGCGCCCCCATTCCATCATTCGCTCATCCGGGGTCCTCGAATGCTCGAGCAGCACGACTTGCGCACCAAAGAGCAGATGGAGATCGCTGCTTGGATCGCTCCGCCTGAGGACCGGAATCGGCCCGATCGGGAGATCGGGAACCTGATCAACAAGCTGACGGACGCGCCGGTGTTCCTCGGGGGTTTCGAGCGACATCGCCAGCGCTTCCTCTCCTCGGCGAGGATCCTCGAGCTGGGAGCAGGCGAGGGGTGGGCCTCTTGCATCGCGAAGCGGTTGGTCCCCGCGAAGTCGTCGGTGATGGCGACGGACATCAGCCGGCATGCCATCGGCGGCCGAGGTGAGTGGGAGCAAGTGTTCCAGCAACCGCTCGACGGTGCGTTCTCGTGCCGGAGCTACGACATCCCGCTTCCGGACTCGAGCATGGACCTGGTCTTCACGTTCCAGGCGGCGCATCACTTCGTGGCCCACCGACGCACGCTCCTCGAGCTGGCGCGCGTGCTCCGGCCGGGGGGCGCCGCGATCTACCTGCACGAGCCGACGTGTTCGCGCTGGATCCATCCGGTCGCGCATCGCAGGGTCAACGGCAAGGGAATGCCGGTCCCCGAAGACGTGCTTGTACCGGCGGAGTTGGCGACGCTCGCGGCCGAGGCGGGCCTTCGGATGCGCTCCCACTTCGATCTGTCGCTGGCCAAGCGCGGACCCATCGAGACCTTGTATTACGCCGCGCTGCGGGTGATCCCCGGGCTGCGTGAGTTGCTTCCCTGCACACGCGACCTCGTGTTCGAGCGCTGATCGGCACGCATCGGCACGCCTGTAGCGAGCCGCCCCCCCTTCGGCTACGCTCCATCACCTTCCCCAATTGCCCTGAGGAGATGGAACCCGATGGCGAGGAACACGTTCCGTGGATTCGTCTGTGCCGCGCTGCTGAGTGCGATCGCCGGCTGTGGCGGCAATGAAGTGGCGGGGCCGCCCGGGGACACCGGGGGCGAGCACCTGGTGGTGTTCGTCACCGACCGAGGCCAGCCGGGCAACACCGAGATCGCGCTGTACGACCTCGATGAGTCGGGCTTCCGCTCGCTGGCGAACCTCAACAACACCGCCTCGGACCTCGAGCCGTGCCTGAGCGAGGACGGCAACTTCATCGTGTGGGCGAGCAATCGCGCTGGCGGAAGCGGCGGCTACGACATCCTGTTCTACGATCGCGGCGCCCAGGCGCTCGCCGCGCTACCCGGGCTCAACTCGGGTCTCGATGAGCGCCGGCCGCGATTCGCGCGAGGCTCCCAGCGCCTCGGTTACGTGTTCGACTCGCTCGGCTCCGCGCGCATCCGCCTCTACGAGCCGGTGGGCGACACGCTCATCAGGCTCCCCGGTCTCTCGGCGGCGCCGGGCCAGAGCGACGATCAACCGGCGCTCGATGAGACGGGCGATCGCATCGCGTTCGTGAGCGATCGGACCGGGCGGCGGCAGCTCCATGTGTGGAACCGCACGGCGGGCACTCCCGTGCAGCCGGCGGGCCTCGCCGGTGACTCCACGGACGCCGCGCCGTCTCTGTCGCGCAACGGGCGCTACCTCGCCTTCGCGAGCAATCGCACCGGCGGCGCCGGCGGCTGGGATGTGTACCTGTATGACCTGACGACCAGCGCGTTCGTGCCGCTGCCGGGACTCAACACGTCGGCCGATGAGCGCTCGCCTTCGATCGGCAACGACGGCATGCGCCTGATCTTCTCGTCCGATCGCCCCGGTGGCGCGGGCGGGCTCGACCTCTACCGCTACGAACTCTCCGGAGGCGTCGTCTCGCAACCCTCCGGATTCCGCAGTGCCGCACTCGACGACATGCCCTACCTTCGCTGGCGCTGATCCGCCGACGCCCAGGATGAACCCCAGGAGTCCCACCATGCGCCCCTCGAAGTCGATCCTGCTCTCGGTGATGCTGCTCGCATCGGTCTCGACGGCGCTCGGCCAGTCGCTTCCGCCCTACCCGCCGACGCGGGTCGAGGTCGTGAACGACGTGCTGCACGGCCAGACGATCGCGGACCCCTATCGCTGGCTCGAGGACAAGGACTCGCCCGAGACGAAGGACTGGGTCCGCGAGCAGATGGCCTACACGCAGGGCCTCTTGGGCCAGGTGCCCGACCGGGCGTTCGTCACCGAGACCATGATGCGGCTCGCGAAGGTGGACTCGCAGGGGCTGCCGACCCAGCGCGGCGAGCGCCTGTTCTACATGAAGCGCACCGGCAGCCAGCAGCAGTCGGTGCTTTTCGTGCGAGACGGCGCACGCGGCTCCGAACGCGTGCTCATCGACCCCGCCACGCTCGATTCGACGTTCAAGACCTCGATCACGCTGCTCGATGTCTCGCTCGATGGTCGCATCGCGATCTACGGCATCCGCCGAGGTGGCGAGGATGAGGTCGAGCCGCACTTCCTCGACGTCGTGAGCGGACGTGAGGTCGCGCCCCCGATGCCGCGCGCGCGTTACATAGGCCTGCAGCTGGATCGCACCGCCAAGACGCTGTGGTACTCGAGGTGGGAGGCCAAGGGGCCGCGCGTCTGGGTGCGCGCGCTTTCGCAGAGCGCCGAGCACGAGAAGATGGCGTTCGGAGAGGGCCTGACCCAGGGCAACATCCCGGTCTTCAGCCTGTCGCAGGAGCGCGACTGGGCCCTGATCACGGTGCTCAAGGGGAGCACGAGCAACGGTGCGCGGCTCCATCTCGCACGAGCCGACCGGCCCGAGCAATTCGTCTCGCTCAACGAGTCGCTCGAGACGGAGCTGTCCGCCCAGATCGCAGGTGGACGGCTGTACGTGAAGACCACGTGGAACTCGCCCAATGGCCGGCTGATGGTGGCGGATGTGTCGAAGCCGCTCTCGCAGGATTGGCGCGAAGTCGTGGCCGAGCGCAATGACGCCAAGCTCGAAGGGGCCTCGCTGGTCGGCGGGCGGATCTGCGCGACCTACCTGAAGAACGTGGTGAGCGAGCTGGTCGTGCACGACCTCAAGGGCGCCCGGCTCCGGGGCGTGGCGCTGCCGGGGCTCGGATCGGCCTCGACGCCGGTCGGCCGCCTCGACTCGAAGGACGCCTACTTCACGTTCTCCTCGTTCAATCGCCCCCCGACCTCCTACCGCCTCGACGTGAGGAGCGGCGAGACCACCGAGTGGTTCCGCTCGAACGCCGCATTCGATCCCAACCGATTCGAAGTGCGTCAGGTGAGTGCGCAGTCCAAGGACGGCACACGCGTTCCCTTCTTCATGGTGCACAAGAAGGGACTCGCCATGGACGGGGCCAACCCGACGCTCCTCCATGGCTACGGCGGATTCGCGGTGGCACAGGTGCCGCGCTTCTCCTCGTACTGGGCCACGTGGCTGGAGCTTGGCGGTGTGCTCGTGCTCGCCAACTTGAGAGGCGGCGACGAGTTCGGAGAGCCCTGGCACCAGGCGGCGATGCTCGAGAAGAAGCAGAACTCGTTCGACGACTTCCACGCCGTCGCCACTTGGCTCGTCACGCACGGCGTGTGCCGTCCGCAGCGCCTTGCCATCCAGGGCGGCAGCAATGGAGGCCTGTTGGTGGGGGCGGCGATGACACAGCGCCCCGAGCTCCACGGCTCGGTCCTGTGCACGGTTCCGCTGCTCGACATGGTGCGCTATCACCAGTTCCTCGTCGCTCGCTTCTGGGTGCCCGAGTACGGCTCGTCCGAGGACCCGAAGCAGTTCGAGTTCCTGCGCGCCTACTCGCCCTACCATCAGGTGAAGCAGGGGACGCCGTACCCCTCGGTGATGTTCGTGACCGGCGACAGCGACACGCGCGTCGACCCGCTGCATGCGCGCAAGATGGCCGCGCTGATGCAATCGGTCGGCGGCGAGCGGCCCGCGCTGCTCCACTACGACTCCGCGGCCGGACACTCGGGGGGCAAGCCCCTGGACCGCGGCATCGCCGACTCCGTCGATCAGATCCAGTTCCTGCGTTGGACGCTGGGTGTGGCCCCGATCGGGAGGGACTGAGCCGATCGCCGCGGCGCGGAGTCAGGACTCGGACCGGCTCGCGCCTCGATCGGCACCCAACTCCCGGGCGAGCGCGACCAGCTCGGGGCCGGGCGGCAACCCGAGCTGCTCGTGGCTTCGGCTGGAGAACGCCTCGAACGCACGGCCCGCCGCCGCCGACTCACCCGCTGCCGAGAGCGCGCGCAGCAGCAGCGCGAAAGCCTCCTCATGCAGCGGATCCACCGCGAGCACCTGCTCCGAAGCCTCGCGTGCGCGCAATGGCTCGCGGCGCGCGAGAGCCGATCGGCCCACTCCCAGCCACATCGTCAGATGACGGTCGCGAAGTCGCTCGCGATGATCGGCGGCCCAATCGATCTCCGTCCACTCCGGAAGCAGATCGCCCGTCCACACCTCGAGGGCGCGCGCGAAGGACGCTGCCGAGCCCTCGCGCTCGGCCTGATGGGCGAGCTGAAGGAATCGGTCGAGGTCCAGTTCGACTCCCGCATCGAGCCAGAGCAGCCCCTGCCCACTCCCGATCACGGTGTAGGGGCCGCGCGGCCCAGCGTGCGGCTCGAGCGCCTTGCGCGCCTCCGAGAGCGCGACGTCGAACCGATTCCGGCTGGCCGAAGCCGAGGCCCCGGGCCATAGCTGCTCGGCGAGTGCCTCTCGCTGCTGCGGCCTCGGCCGGCGCAGCGCCAGCAGGGCGATCAGCTTGCGTGCGGCCGCGCGAGAGATGACGCGACGCACGCCCTCGACCTCGATCGCGAACCCCCCGAGCAACGTGATGCGAACGCGGAGCGATCGCGAAGTCGCGGATCGAGAGGCGCCCAGCGGGACGCGCGACGAGGAATCCTCCATCAGCGGCTTCGAGACGTCGCTCTCCTTGCGCAACAGCACGCGGTAGTTCTCGCGATCGATCAGCGCCACTGCGGACCGCAGGGCCTGCTCATGTGGGAGCCCGGCCTGCATCGCCACGCGTGCCGAGAAGAGACGCGCGCGCGCCTCCTCCTTGCGGTCTCCGAGGCGACGAGAGAGCCGCGCGCAGGCCGCCAACGTCGACAGGGACCGCGCCGCCGCATCGGAGCCGAGTCCCTCGACCAGCGCCCGCTCGATCCGCGCGACGTTGCGCCACGATGGGGACTCGAGGCGCTCAAAGGACGCTTCCGCACGCGTGAGCATCTTCACGGCGGGTGCGAGTCGGCCGCGGCGCCGCAGCAGCACGCCCTCCCAGACATCGATCATCGCATCCAGCATCGGGCTCGAACTCGTCCGAGCACTCGCGCGCGCGCGGCGGAAGGCACGAGCCGCCTGGGCGAGACGGCCCTCCTCACTCCACGCGCGCGCGCGCGACATCTCGATCATGGCAATGCGCGGCCCCGGGCCGCTCTTCGGCAACAGCCGCTCGGCGTCGTCCAGATGCCCGCGAGCCACGGCCTCCTCGCCCAGGTAGATGTAGGCCTCGGCCATGTTCGTCAGCAGCGAGAACGCCCGACTCCAGTGGCCCGTGCGCCGGTAGAGATCGAGAGCACGGCGCGCCCGCACGAGATAGGCCTCCCAGCGTCCGGCAGTGAACTCGACCGTGGCTCGATGCACTTCGGCCTCGGCCGCCTCGTGTTCTGGCGCATCGCGCCGCAGTACGGTCAGTGCGAGGTCGAGGTCGCGCCTCGCGCCCTCGGGGTCGCCCGCATGGAGCCGGAGCGCGCCGAGTCGGGACCGGATCATGGCGACCGCCACCTTCGATCGCCTCGATCGGGGCAGGAGCCGCTCCCCGATCCGGATGGCCGCCCCCAAGCGGCCGGTCTGGAAGGCGACGCGTGCGATCACCCAGAAGGAGCGCGCCGCGTCGACCCAGGCGCCTCGAGCCAGCCAGAGCACGATCGCCGCCTGCGCCGTTTCATCCGCCGCAGCCAGTGAACCCGCGTCGGAGTCCGCGAGCGCGGCAGCGTGGCGGATCACCGGGGAGTCCGCGGCCGATTCAGGTGTCCGCGTGACCAACCAGCGCTGGGCCAGCGCCCCGAGCGGCTCGCGCTCCGGCACTTCGAGCTTGCCCATCAGCCGCTCGAACGCACGGACGGCGCTGGCGCCCTGCCCGGAAGCGGCCCTCAGGTGCAGGGCGCGCGCGTGGTCCCCTCTGGCCTCGTGGATCCGGGCCACTCGCACCATCACCGCCTCGCGCGTGCGTCGCGGCACTTCGCGCGCCGCCAGATCCCGAAGGACATCCAGGAAGAGCGGATGGAATCGGGGCGTGCTGCTCCCCGCATCGAGGAACAATCCGAGACGGTCGATCTCGCGCCGAAGTGCGCGGGCTCTCGGCTTCCCGAGAGCCGCCTCCAATGCGCCCGGCTCCAGATCATCGAGCGCGCTCGCGAGCAGGAGGTCGCGGCGCCGCGCCGGCGTGAGCGGGCTCAGCATCCGCTCGGCGAGCACGCCCCACGCATGATCCTCGCCAGCCGTCTCGGTCGCACGAACCGCCATCGCCAGCCCGGCGGGCCACCCTTGATGCCGGGAGGCCAGCGCGCGCCGACTCGAGGCGGGAACACGCCACCTCGAGAACAAGCGCTGCACCTCGGCGCGGTCGAATGCCAGATCCTCACGCGCGAGGGGTCGTTCTCCCATCGCCGCGAATCGTCCGGCCGGAAACGGCGCAACGCCGCGTGCGGCGAACAGGAATCTCACCTGCGCCGGACTGCGCTCGACGAAGGAGGCGAGCCACGCGAGCGTTCCCCGCGTCCCCGCCAACTCATGCGCGTCGTCGAACACGATGAGGCGCGGAGCGGACTCGTCCGCCAACTCATGCAGCAGGCTCGCGGTCAGCATCCCACCGTCTCGCTCGAAGGCACGCCGCGCCGCGAAGCGCGCGAGGGTCCGCCGACCGAAGGGTGGCTGGAGCCGAGCGCCCGCGGCCAGGATCGCCCCGAGCAGCCGCGAGGGATCGCGTTCCTCGCGAGCGACCGTCACCCAGATCGCGTCCTCCCGGGCGGCGAACTCGGCCGCCACGGTCGTCTTCCCCCAACCCGCGGGAGCGACCAGTGTCGCCACCTTCCAACGGCCGACCAGCAGCCGCATGAGTCGGGGCCGGGGAACCGGCCTCGGCATGGTCACGAGCGCCTCGCGACCACGGCGAGCGCTCCGAGGTGACGTCCGTCGCTTTCGCCAGCCTGCCGCATCGCTCCCTCCTCACGCGCCTGCCGGTCGCAGCCTAGCGCGAAGGAGCGACTCCCGTAAGACGGCAGTAAGAGCGAGACGCGAGCGTCGTCCCATCGGCGAACGGAAGCGGCCGGCGACAGAGAGCCCGTCGCACCGACTCCCGGAAGCCGTCGACTAGGGGCCAACATGAGACACCGAGCGATGCTCATTCCGTGCGCCGCGGTCCAGCTCATCCTTGCTCTCGTCACGACTGCGAGAGCCGCGGCAACCGTCACCGTCACGCCACTCGCGAGGCAGGGCGACGCCGCACCCGATGCCAACGGCTCGTTCTCCACCTACTTCCAGTACGGCGACCCCGTTCTGAACGATGCCGGGGAAGCGGCCTTCATGGGCCGATTCGCGAGCACGGCGGGCGGGAGCGCCGACGATGACTACCTCGTTCGCGCTCGGCGCGACGGACTGCGCCTGCTGCTCGCCCGGCAGGGCCAGGCCCTGCCGGATGTCAGCGGCACGTTCGGCGGAATGTTCGCCGCCACGCGCCAGCACGCGATGAACGACTCCGGACGTGTGGCGTTCGTGACGCCTCGCTCGGGGACACCGGGAGGCACCTCGGACAACAGCGCGCTCTACAGCGTGTTGGACCCGGGCGCCTTCTGGGTGCATGCACGACGCGGCGACACGCCGCCCTTCACGGCGACGACCTTCAATGGCCTGTTTCCGCCGACGATCAACGATCAACCCCCGAGCGCGGTCGCGTTCTTCACCTCCCATGGTGGAAGCGCCGCACCGGTGACCGTCTACACCTCGCGCCTCGGCCTCCTGTCGCCGATCGCGTGGCTGTCGCGCCCGGCTCCCGATGCGACCGATGGCGATGGGATCAACGGGGCGCTCAGCATCTTCTCCTTCGCCGGGACGGGCGACCCGCCGGCGCTTCGCGAGACCGCCAGCGAGATCGCGTTCTACGCTCACCTGAGTGGCACGACGAATGCGTCGATCGATGACGACGGCGTGTTCCGCGCATCGCCGGACGTGTTCGTGGACATCGCGCGGGGCGATCAACCCGCACCGGGCGGCGGGACCTATCAGGAATTCGGCGGCTCCCCGACGTACAACGCCAACGGAATCGCGGCGTTCCTCGCGCATCTCAAGCCGGTTCCCGCGACGGGATCGATCATCGCGCTCGACTGGCCTGGCGGCGGCGACCTGGTGGCCTACTCCTCGCAACCCTCCGCCGACGGGAATGGCACCATCAGCTCGCTCTGGCCACCGTCGGTGAACGGTCACGAGGCCGTGGTGTTCCCGGTCCGCTTCACCGGAACCGCCCTGGGCGCGCTCGACGACGACGCGATCTACAAGGGGGACTCGACGCTGCTCGTCGTCCCCGAGATCGAGGACCAGATCGCCCGCGAGAATCAGAGCCCGCCGGAGGGTGGCGGTGTGTTCGCATCGTTCGGCCTGAGCCCCGCCATCAACGACGCGGGCCAGGTGGCGTTCACGGCGAACCTGCGCAGCACGCCGGGCGGCACGAGCGACGATCGCGCGCTCTACCTGTGGGACCCGCTGCAGGGGCTGGTGAAGCTGCTGCGCGAGGGCGACGTCATCGACGGCCGGACCGTGTTGCAGTTCTCGGCGCTGGTCACGCGGGACTTCGGTGGGCTCCGCGGGCTGAACGAGGCCGGCGAAGTGGTGGCGCGCATCCAGTTCGTGCAGCCGGGCGGCGATGGCGTCTATCTGTTCCGACTCGAGCCCGTGCTCTCGGCGCCTCCGCCGCTTCCGGTCGACGCGATGCTGTCGCTGAGCGTGGGCCCCAACCCGATCGGCGCGGGGGCGATCCGCTTGAGATGGTCCGGCACCCGCGGCGCGCCGGTGCGAGCGCTCGTGCTCGATGCCGCCGGGCGCAAGGTGCGGCTGCTGGCCGAGCGCGTGGACGGCGATGGCTCGCTCGAGTGGCGGTTGGACGACGACGCGAGGCAGCCGGTCGCAGCCGGCATCTACATCGTGCTCATCGAGTCAGCCCATGAACGGCGCGCACGCCGCATCGCGGTCGTCCGCTGAGACGCGCCTTGCACTCGACGGCGAACCTGCGCACCGTGGCGGCGACATGCGACCCACTCGCCGCGACTTCCTGCGGGCCACCCTGCTCGCGGGCGCCTCCTTGGCGCTGGGGCCCGGAATCGACCGGGCCCTGGCGGCAGCCTCGCGTGGGCCCCGTCGCGAGGCGCGAGGCTACGGCCCTCTCGTCCGAGACCCCCACCGGCTGCTCGATCTTCCCGCCGGCTTCCAGTACCGCGCCCTGTCGCCCGGCGTGCGCGACAAGCACGCCGTGGAACTCGCCGACTTCCGCTCGCTGCTGAGTGATGGCTCCGCGACGCCGCCTCTGCACGATGGCATGGCGGCGTTCGCGGGAGCAGCCGGAATGACGATCCTGGTCCGCAATCACGAACTCGATCTCGGGCACGCGCCGATGGTCGACGCGGCGAGGGCGCGGCCCTATGACCCGCTCACGGGCGGCGGCACGACGACGCTCTGGATCGACCACGATCGCCAGTTGGTGAAGTCGTTCTCGAGTCTCTCGGGCACGCTGCGCAACTGCGCCGGCGGTCGCACGCCGTGGGGCTCGTGGCTGAGCTGCGAGGAGACGACCGCCATGCCGGGCGATCCGGATCCGGTGAACGCCGACCGCACGCCTCGTGTCAGCAAGCCGCATGGCTACGTGTTCGAAGTCGATTCGCGCGCCGAGGCGCTCGTCGATCCATTGCCGCTCAAAGCTCTCGGCCGCTTCTACCACGAGGCGCTGGCCATCGATCCCTCGACCGGCTTCTGCTATCTCACCGAGGATCGTGACGACGGCCTGCTCTATCGCTTCAGTCCGAACGCGGCGATCGAGAAGGGCAAGCGGCCCGCCGATCTCGCGCTCGGGGACTACGCCGAGGGTGGCGTGCTGGAGGCGCTGCGGGTTCGCGGCCGCCACCAGTTCCTCGCCCAGAACTGGAGTGATCCCAATGGGTTGGCGGTTGGCGAATCGCTTCGGATCGAGTGGGTCCGCATCCCTGACATCGACCCTGCCATGGATCTCGAGCGCGACCCCGCCGACCCCGAGCCCGACCTGTTGAAGCGACGCGGGCGCACCGCCTCCGCCTCGATGCGCGGACAGGGCTTCTCGCTCGGGTGCACGCAGTTCGCGCGGGGCGAAGGCGCCGAGTTCACGCACGGACAGCTCTACCTCTGTTGCACCAACGGCGGACCCGAGCGCGCCGGTCAGGTGTTCCGGTTGGATCCGCGGCGCGATCGATTGACGCTCGTCTGTCAGCCCGACGATCGGTCGTTGCTCGATGGTCCGGACAATCTGTGCACGTCACCTCACGGCGATCTGTTCGTGTGCGAGGACGGCCGCGATATCAATCGCATCATGGGACTGACGCCCGCAGGCCGCCTCTATCCGTTCGCGCGCAATCGTCACGAACGCAACGGCGAGTTCGCGGGCGCGATGTTCGCTCCCGATGGACGCACGCTGTTCTTCAATCTCCAGGAACCCGGTGTGACGTTCGCGGTGTGGGGTCCGTGGACGCAGCGACGCGACTGATCGCGTTCACCATGCCGACGATGCTCGAGAACTTCGCGAAAACCTCCGAGCAGAACGGCACTCACGAGCACGACATCGCGCGCGCTATGGAATGAAGCGCCGACGCGCTGTCAAGCGTCGGACAGGGCGCGTTTGAAGCGGTAATTCTGGCCCTTGCATCGGTGATGGTGAACGGTGCTATACCTAGCTCCGCCGCTGACGCGCGCGACACCTCGCGTCGGCGGCTCTTTCTCTCACGCGCACAACTGATGTTCCGCAAGCCGGCTCACTCGGAGCCGCTGATCGTGTGCCCTCTCGGCCCGCGGCGGCTCCGACCGAGCCATCATCAGGATGTGGTGGCATGCAGCAACGCAGTACGGACCAGGAGGGTCCTTCCATGTCGGTCACCCCCCAGGAGACGCACTCCGCATCATCGTCCACGGCTTCGCAGACCGGTGTCCACGTTCCGCGCCACTACACGCGCGTCGGGCACGACCCCTTCGCCGAGATCGAATGGGACCTGCGAACCACCGCCATCAAGAACCCCGATGGCTCGATCGTCTTCAAGATGGAGAACCTCGAGGTCCCGTCATCGTGGTCACAGCTCGCGACCGACATCGTCGTGAGCAAGTACTTCCGCAAGGCCGGTCTCCCGGGCACTCCGGGTCATGAGACGAGCGTGCGGCAGGTGGTTCACCGCCTCGCCCGCACCACGCGCATGGCGGGCGAGTCACAGGGCGGCTACTTCGCCAGCGAGGCCGATGCCGAGGCGTTCGAGGCCGAGCTCAAGTACATGCTGGTTCATCAGATAGGGGCGTTCAACTCCCCCGTCTGGTTCAACCTCGGACTCGGCCACGTCTATGGCATCAAAGGCTCGGGCGGCAGCTTCGCGGTCGACCTCGTCAGCGACGAGGTGCGCATGACACAGGACGCCTACGCGCGCCCTCAAATTTCGGCCTGCTTCATCCAGTCGGTCGGCGACGACCTGATGTCGATCTTCGAACTCGTCAAGAACGAGGCTCGCGTCTTCAAATACGGCTCGGGCACGGGCACCAACTTCTCCAAGCTGCGCGGCCGCATGGAGAAGCTCTCGGGCGGCGGCACCTCGTCGGGGCTGATGAGCTTCCTCGAGGTGCTCGATCGCGGCGCCGGCGCCACCAAATCGGGCGGCACGACGCGTCGCGCCGCCAAGATGGTGGTGCTCGACATCGATCATCCCGAGATCGTCGACTTCGTGCAGTGGAAGGTGAAGGAGGAGTGCAAGGTCCGCGCGCTCATCTCGGCCGGCTATCCGAGCGACTTCAATGGCGAGGCCTACCAGACCGTCGCCGGCCAGAACTCCAACAACTCGGTGCGCGTGCCGGATCGCTTCATGGAAGCGGTCGAATCGAATGGCACGTGGGACACCACGTTCCGCACCACCGGTCAGGTGCACCAGACGCACCAGGCGCGCGAACTGTGGAACACGATCTCCGAGAGCGCGTGGGCCTGTGCCGATCCCGGCCTGCAGTTCGACGACACGATCCAGCGCTGGCACACCTGCAAGACCACCGATCGGATCAACGCGACCAACCCGTGCAGCGAGTTCGTCTTCCTCGATGACACGGCCTGCAACCTGGCGTCGATCAATCTGATGAAGATGCGCCGCGAGGACGGCAGCTTCGATACCGAGAGCTACCGTCACGCCAACCGCGTGTTCTTCCTGGCGCAGGAGATCCTGGTCAGCTTCGCGAGCTACCCGACCGAGTTGATCGCCCGCAACAGTGAGGACTACCGCCCGCTCGGGCTCGGCTACGCCAACCTCGGCACGCTGCTGATGGTGCAGGGGCTGCCGTACGACAGCGACGGCGCCCGCGCCTATGCCGGCTGCATCACCGCGATGATGACGGGCGAGGCCTACTCGCTGTCGGCCGAGATGGCCGCCAGCAAGGGCCCGTTCAAGGGCTATCCGAAGAATCGCGACTCCATGCTCGGCGTGATGGATCTGCACCGAGACGCCGCTCGCAAGCTCGACCCCGACCACGCGCCGCGCGACCTCAAGCAGGCGGCGATCAAGGCGTGGGATGACGCGGTCGCGTTCGGCCGCGTGCATGGCTATCGCAACGCGCAGGCCACCGTGCTGGCCCCGACCGGCACCATCGGGCTGCTGATGGACTGCGACACGACCGGAGTCGAGCCCGACTTCGCGCTGGTCAAGTTCAAGAAGCTGGCGGGCGGCGGTTACTTCAAGATCGTGAACCAGTCGGTGCCGCTCGCCCTCGAGTCGCTCGGCTACTCGAAGACCGATGCCGAGCGGATCATGACGTACGTCGTCGGTCGCGGGACCTTCACCGGCGCACCGCAGGTGAACCACGTCGCGCTCGTCTCGAAGGGCTTCACCGAGGAGGAGGTCGCTCGCCTCGAGAAGATCCTGCCGGTCGCGCTCGATCTGCACATGGTGTTCATGCCGGGCCTGATCTCCGACGAGACCCTGACGCGGCTCGGCATCACCGCCGAGCAGCGCCGCGCCAAGGGCTTCTCGATCCTCGGCGCCATCGGCTTCACCGCGGCCCAGATCAACGAGGCGAACCTGCACATCTGCGGCACGCAGACGGTGGAGGGCGCTCCGGGGCTCGATCCGGCGCATCTGCCGGTGTTCGACTGCGCCAACCGCTGTGGCCCGCGCAGCACCCGGTTCATCCGTCCGCTCGGCCATGTCCACATGATGGCGGCGGCCCAGCCCTTCATCTCGGGCGCCATCAGCAAGACGGTCAACCTGCCCAACGAGGCGACGGTCGAGGACATCGAGTCCATCTACCACGAGTCGTGGCGGGCGGGCATCAAGGCCGTGGCGCTGTATCGCGACGGGTGCAAGGCGAGCCAGCCGCTGGCGGGCGGCAGCAGTGACGACAAGAAGGACGAGGTCGAGAAGGTCACCGCCGTGGCTCCCGCTGCCGAGGCTGCCCTGGCCACGCTGACGCGGCTGCGACTGCCCAAGCGCCGGTTCGGATTCACCCAGGAGGCGCGCATCGCCGGGCACAAGATGTTCGTGCGCACCGGCGAGTACGACGACGGCCGACTCGGCGAGATCTTCGTGGACATGCACAAGGAGGGTGCGGCCTACCGCAGCCTCATGAACTGCTTCGCCATCGCGGTCTCGATGGGGTTGCAGTACGGCGTGCCGCTGCAGGACTTCGTCGATCAGTTCGTCTTCACCCGCTTCGAGCCCAACGGCCGCGTGGACGACGACGCCCACATCAAGATGAGCACGAGCGTCATCGACTACGTGTTCCGCGTGCTCGGCTACGAGTACCTGAACCGCACCGACCTCGTGCACATCATCGATGACGAAGCGCCGAGCGGCGTGCTCGTGCCGGCCAACCCGCACGAGCAGAAGCATCCGGTCGGTCGCGATCAGCGCATCGCCAATCGCATCCAGACGCCGGTGGCGGCCAGTGGCCCGGTGATGGTCCAGGAGACCGTGGTGCAGAAGGTCACCAAGTACGACCCCTACGAGATGCAGAAGGCCGCGGTCGCCGGGGACGCACCGATGTGCAGCACGTGCGGCCACACGACCATCCGCAACGCGACCTGCTTCAAGTGCACCAACTGCGGCAACAGCGAGGGCTGCAGCTGAGCCTCCGCTCCACGCGATGAGAACACGAAGGGCCCGCGCTCCATGGCGCGGGCCCTTCGTGCATCCACGCCGTCGGCGCGGCGCTCAGCCTGAGCCGTACACACTCCGGGCCTGTCCGTACGTGACGCGCGGCAACGCCTCGCGACGGGTCGAGGGCTCATAGGAGTCGTCGGTGCGACGCCCGGGCCCGACGAATCCCGCGCCCGGCACCGGCGCGATGGGCTCGATGGGAGCTGCCGCGTAGGGCTGCGACAGGTGGAACGCGATGGAGACCGGGGACACCTTCATATCCGAGGGTATCGGTCGCTCCACCCGCTTCCCGAAGGGGCGCGCGCAAGTGCCGGTCACTGCGTCGCCTCAGGCGGCGCCGGTCACCGCAGCAGGGGCTCCCTCGCAGCGGACCATGAACACGTGCTCGCGATTGCTCGCCGGACCGGGCGTGCCGACGCGCTCGCCTCGCGGGTTGTAGATGCCGAGCCGATGGCCGATGTAGCGCGGGTACTCGACCGCGCGCTCGTGCACGTCGCCTCGCTCGCCGAGGATGGCTCGCAGTTGGTCGAGCGTCAGGTGACCCTCATCGCTGAACGAGACGACCATCCACTTCGCGCGCACTCGCGAGACGACCGCATGGAGAGCCGCCGCGATGGTGCCGCGTCGATTGAACGCGCTGGTGCGCTCGCGGCAGTCGACGCGCTTCATGGCGATGCCATAGACCTCGGGGCGATCCCAGCGCACGAGCGACTCCCAGACATGGTAGTTCCCGAGATAGCTGTGCTGGTTGTAGGGCGGATCCAGGTAGGCCACATCGGCCTCATACCGCCCGGCGGCCTCTCCTGCATCGAGGCACGAAGCGGAGCCCTCGCCTTGGAGGAGCTCGGGCAGACGCAGACGCAGCGGCTGCTGCGCACGTTTCGCCCAGGCCTTCAGGTACGCCATCTGCAGGCCGACGGTCGAATCCACCCGGTCGGCGGCCTCGATCAGGCTGGTCAGCGCGATCGCCTCGAGCGTCGGCGCGAGCGAAAGCGCCGCGATGCGGTCGCGGATCGCATCGACGCGGGCGCCGTTCTCGGGGTGCAGGTAGCGCGAACGCTCGCAGTGGGTCTCGGTGAACCAGCCCGCACGGCCTGGGAGCGCCTCAAGCTCGGCGATGAGGCGCGTGGCGGGCTCGCGCCAGATGGCGGCATCGGCCCCGACGTAGCAGGCGGCCAGCACATGCGCGTAGGCGTTGTGGTCGTTGGCGTGCACGCGCCAGCCACGCGCCTTGAGCGCATGCCCGACGCGCGAGGTGCCCGAGAACAGATCGAGCGCCGAGCGAGCCCCCTCGCACCGGTCGAACACGTCGAGCAGCGCCGGCATCATGCGGCGCTTGGACCCCAGATACTTGATCACGCCGGTCGCCTCCCTGCGAAGCCGTCGCACACTCCGTGACGCGCGCAACTTACAGGAGGGCCCGCGCGTTCGCGAAGCGCGCTCCGGCGACCGCGCCTCGCGAGAGGCGACGGGCGAGTCGGAATGCATCACCGCTGTCGCCCATGATGCTGACCATGATCGAGAAGAACTCGATGGGCACGATGAAGCTCACGCCCTGCGTGGCACGGTCGCGCGCCATCTGCCTCAACGACGAGACGAGGATCTCGCGGATCATTCGCGATGGTCCTTTGCGTTCAGGGCGAGGAACGCCTGCTGCTGCAGCGTCAGACGCACACGGCGACCGGTGAGACCTGCTTGCACCACCAAGTCCGACAGGGTCCCTCACACGACGATGCGCCCGGGATCCAGCATGGCGAGACGTTCGCAGAGCCCCGAACAGTGCCAGGTTCGCGCACGGCGCGCGCACGCGCCCCGATCACACGCCGCGCACCGGGCGGGCGAGCAAGGAAGGGCACGCCACAGAATGAGCCACGACGAGTCCCGTGGTAGGCCGGGCCCGTCCTGTAAACAGTGTAGGCGGCCATCCCGGGCACGCCGGCACGGTCACTCCACCGCCACCCC
>JAYWEM010000060.1:0-11377 GCA_043779265.1 bacterium
CCACGACAACACGCCGAGTGAGGCAGGCAGCGAGCGCTCGAGCAGGAACGCACCTGCGACCCCGAGCGAAAGCGAGAGCAGCGCGGGTCCGAAGGTATCGCTCAGCACCTGGCTCGAGGGCAGTCGAAGGATGCTCCCCAGCCTCGTCACGAACCAGATCGACGAGACGACGTTCGCCGCCAGCGTGGCGAGTAAGGCACCGGGCAGGCCGAACACCGGGATCATCATGAGTGCGATCGCCAGATGCACCACCAGAGCCACCGCCGACCACTCGAGCTCGACCGGCGTCCGGTTGGCAGCACGCGCCACGACGCTGGTCGTGCCTGCGGGACTCGCTGCGAACGCTGCCATCGCGAGGCCCTGCAGCGCAAGCGCCGCATCGGTCGAGGGCTCCTGCAGCCAGGCGGCGAGCAGCGGATGCGCTCCGCCGACGAGGGCCGCAGCCAGCAGCGAGGAGACGACCAGCACCCATCGTGTCGTGCGCCGATAGAGCTGGGCCAGGCCGGCGTGATCGCCCTGCTCGTGCATCGTGGTCGCGGTGGGATGGATGGCGAGCATGAGGAACTGCGGGAATGACGACATGGCACTGGCGATGCGCATGCCCAACTCGTAGGGCGTGACGGAGGCGAGTGCGACCATCCGGGCCAGCAGCACCTTGTCGACCTGCTGATGGGTCACCGCGAGCAGGTTGGCCCCTTGCACGGGACCGCCGAAGGCCAGCGCTTCGCGCCAGTGACGCAGCGAACGAATGGGCGAGCCCCAGGTGAATCCGGGAGCGCCGACACGAAGCAGCAGCGCACAGACAACGACGCCGATGGCCCAGCCGAGGACGACGGCGCCCACCATGAACGTCAGGCCCTCGCCACGCACGAGCCCCAGCGTGATGCCGGCACCTTGCAGCAACGCGGTCGACGAGAGCCCCCATGCGGCCAGGTCGAAGCGCTCATGCGCCTGCAGCACCGCGAGCAGCGTCTGGACGACACCGGCGAGCAGGAACACCGCTGCTCCCGCTTGAATGGCCAAGGTCGCAGCCGGAGCCAGCGGCTCGGGGACACGCAACCACTCGAGCGCGATCGGCGTGCTCCAGGGCGCCAAACCCAACCAGAGCGCACCGATCGCCGCATACCCGAGCACCGCGAGCGTGGCGTACTCGCCGCCCTCCTCCGGGCGGCCCGCCGCGCGAGACGCCGCCACATAACGCAAGGCGATCTGCGACAGCCCGAGGTCGAGCGCGAGCAACCAGAAGCTCAGCGCGTAGAACAGCGACCACACGCCGAACGCGTCGGGGCCGAGCGCACGCACGAGCGGCGGCGTGAGCACGAGCCACATGAGCAGCACGACGATGCGACCCGAGGCAGCCGAGAGCGCGTTCGATGCGAGTCGCCGACCGAGTCCCGTGCCCTGCGGCGTTCGGTTCATCTCGCTCGGGCCCAGTCGGTGCTCAGCGCGTGCGCCAGTACTCGAGCATGTCCTGCAACGTCTGCTCGAAGGGGATCGTGGGCTGCCAACCGGTCGCCTTCACGAACTTCGAGTTGTCGCCCAACAGGATGGGCACATCAGAGGGACGCAGCCGCGCCGGGTCCTCCTCCACCGTGATCTTGACCTTGGACAGGCTCAGCAGGTGGTCGAGCAGCTCCTGGATGGTCCACGCCGTGCCGCTGCAGATGTTGTAGACCTCTCCGGGCTCGCACTTCTCGAGCGCCAGCACGTAGGCCCGCACCATGTCGCGCACATCGGTGAAGTCTCGCTTCGCCTCGAGGTTGCCGACATGGAGCACCGGCTTCTTGCGGCCCTTCTCGATATCTGCGATCTGCTTGGCGAAGTCGCTGGCCACGAATACCGGGCCACGGCGCGGACCTTCGTGGTTGAACCCGCGCGTGCGGACACTGTCGACCTTCCACGACATCCAGTACTGGTAGCCGAGCATGTCCTGCGCCACTTTGCTCACCGCGTAGGGCGAGAGTGGCCGCAGCGGATTGGTCTCCTTGATCGGCACCTCGTCCGGGTAGACCATGCCGTACTCCTCGGAGGAGCAGGCGAGCTGGATGCGCGTCTTGAGCAGCCCGAGGCGGCGCACGGCCTCGAAGATGTTCACCTGCGCCAGCACATTGGTCGTGAGCGACTCGCTCGGGGCGCTCCACGACGTGGGCACGAACGACTGGGCCGCCAAGTGGAAGATCCAGTCCGGCCGGACCTTCTCGATCGTGTCGATCGTCGAGGTCGCATCCCGCAGGTCGCACTCGAACAAAGTGATCTTGTCGCGGAAGTGCTCGATATTCTCGGTGCGGCTGCGCCAGCGCAGGATGCCGAAGATCTCGCAATCTCCTCGCGGCAACAGATAGTCGACGAGGTGGCTGCCGGCGAAACCGGTGACGCCGGTGACGAGAATGCGACGCATGGATGCTCCTTGGGGCGAGTGCAGGAAGGGCCTGAGAAGTGGCCGGAAGTTAGGCCGCGCGCGCGACAGCCGTCAACGCGCTTGCTACGGTAGGCGCCTCGATGGGATCCCATTCCGACTCACCGGCGCCTCACGCCGCGATCCGAACCCGCCCACGCCCCGCGTGCCCCGTCTGCGGCGGGAGCGGCGAGATCCGGTTCCGGGAATCAATCGACCGCCTCTTCGGCGTGCCAGGTCAATGGACGCTGCGGTCTTGCGCGGATGCTGCGTGTTCGAGCTTCTGGCTCGACCCTGCCCCGCTGCCCGAGGACCTCGGCCTCCTCTACCGCCGCTACTACACACATCGTGGTCCAGAACGACCGGGTCCGGCGCGAACCCTTTACTGGCAGGGTGTACGCGGTCTGCTCGCCCGCCGGTACGGCTACCCTTCGCCGGGCCCTCTCGGGGAGGCACTGGGCGTCTTGCTCTCGACGTTCGAGAACCGCGTGGACCAGATCGGCCACTCGATCTCCCATCTGCCCTTCCTTCCATCCGGTCGCGTCCTCGACGTCGGCTGCGGCGACGGCGCCCGGCTCGACCGACTGAGATCGCTGGGATGGCAGTGCACCGGGGTGGACCTCGACACGGCGGCGCTTGCCTCCGGGCGCGGGCGGGGCCTGGATCTTCGGCTCGGCACGGCCGAGACGCTCGAAGAGCCCGACGCCAGTTTCGATGCCATCACGCTCTCGCACGTCATCGAACACGTCCCCGACCCACGGGTCACGCTCCGATCCTGCCGTCGGATGCTGCGCAGTGGAGGCCTGCTTTCCGTCGCGACGCCGAACGCCCTCAGCCTGGGAGCGCAGCGATGGAAGGCGGAGTGGCGCGGCTGGGAGGTTCCGAGGCACCTCCAGGTGTTCAGTCCGCGATCCCTCGCTCGCATCGTCGAGTCGGCCGGCTTCCGGTTGACGACGTGCCGCACCAGCGCCCGGATCGCTGCCACCATCCTGCTCGAGAGCGAGGAACCGGAGCAGGTGAATCAGAACCTGCCGCACACGCCCAAGGCGATCCACCGAGCTGCGGAGTTCGAACGCATCGAACGCGCTGCCCTGCGCACGGATCCCCTCGTCGGCGAGGAACTCGTTCTGCTCGCGACGACCTGACTCAGCGCGAGCGAGTCGCCCCGGCGACGCCCTGTGATCCGGGCCGGCCACCCGAGCGATCCCGCCACCGCACGATGGGCAGCGGCTCGGGCGCCCACAGCGCGCGCACGGCGAGCGCCCAGTCGGCGGCATCGAGCTTCGACTTGCTGAATCCCCGGTCGAACGCCTGCCACGAGCGACGCGCCGCCCCGACGAACGCCGTGTCTCCCGTCGCCGCGCTCAACTCGACGAGGAATCGGGCGGCCCGGGCATTGTCATCGAACGGACGACGCGCACGCCGCAGCTTGCCGAAGCGATCGGAGGCGTAGTCGGTGCGGAAGCCTCCCTTCTTGATGTCCTCGAAGTGATCGAGCACATGCTGGCCGCACGCGCGCGCGCGAACGAGGTCGCTGTCACCCGCACTCACCTGCCAGGCCATCAGGTGAGCCCGACCGACTTCGACCTGATCGAGCAGCACCGACGGTTCCCGGATGGTGCCGAAGCGATCGCGCCGCACGAGCCCCAGTTCCGGATGATGCGAGCTTCCCCACAGACGGCCGAAGGTACGGCGGGCGAAGTCGCGACGATTCGGATCGCCGGAGATGGCGCCGACGCGCAACCAGGCCTGCAGCCCGACCCCGTTGGATTCGGGCTCGAGGTCCATCGTGGCGATCTGACCCGTGAAGAAGCCGCCACGCGGATCCTGCAGCACGCGCTCGAAGTGGTCGGCGACGAATGCGATGTCGTGCTTCCACGAGGCATCCGAGTTCAGCGCGTGCGCGATGGTGAGCAGCTCGAGCCGCCTCGCATTGGGCAGCGTGTGCTTGGCGAATCGCGGATCGCGAGGGTCCTTGTCCTTGAGCCCATCGACGTAGCCGCCGCCCACGGTGTCGAGCAGCTGCCTCGTCCAGTTCATCGACTGCAGTGCGCGCTTCTCCCACAGCGCGTCACCGTCACGGCCGCGCGCGAAGGCCAACTCGATGGCGCCCTCGGCCGGAGTCCCATCGCGAGTCGCGAAGACGCCGCGCGTGCTGTCCCAGCCGGCGGCAACCTCGTTGCAGAGGCGCTCGTAGAGTTCACGATCCCCCGGCTGAGCCTCGATCGCGTGGAGCCACACGTACCTGGGCACCGTGGTGACGACAGGCGCCGCCTTCGAAGCGGGTTTGACGGCGGAGGGCTTCGCCCCGGCCCGCGCTTTGGCCGGCACCGTTGCCTTGGCCGCGGTGGCCGGCTTGGCCGCAACGGCAGGCTTCGTCGCGAGGGGCGCCGCGGCTTGCGCCACGGCCGGACCCAGTCCGGACGTCAGGGCGCACGCCAGAGCGAGCGCCACCTGGAGGGGATAGGGGGCGGGCTTCACCCCCTGGTTATCGGCCGCTCTACTCCAGAATCTTGAGCACGGTGAGAACCGCGATCCCGACGCCGATCAGGCTCTCGCCGGCGATGATCCCCGAGGCCACGGGCACCGTGTAGCGCTCGTGCAGCTGCTGCTGGTATCGGCCGAGCACGTAGGCGATCAGCGCACCGATGAAGAACGAGACCGAGTAGTAGCCGTTGAACGTGAAGGCCATCCCGAGCCCGGTCGGGGACGGGATGAAGTGCTTGTGCCGCGGGAAGGCGCGCTCGAGCATGATGAGCACGATTCCGAGGATCGAGCCGATCACGATGCCGATCTGAGCGCTGTGCGGGAGCTTGCCCGGGCCCTCCGCCAGCAGTTCGGCGACGCCCTTCCACACCAGGGCGGCCGGCGCGGGCCACTGCTCGCTTCCCAGGATCGAGACATCGGGGATCAGGAAGAAGAACGCGGGAACCACCACGATCCCGCCGGCGATGACGCCGAAGAACTGGGCGACGAACTGCTGCCTCGGGTTGGCTCCCAGCAGGTAGCCGCTCTTCAGATCCGTGAGCAGGTCCCCCGCGTGACTCGTCGAGCCCGCGGTGATGTTGGCGGTCATCAGATTGACCGTGACGTCGCCGGGCTTGATGGCGCCGAACGTCAACTGCGTGATCTTGCTGATCGGTCCGACCGGCGTGACATCCGTCTCGCCCGTCGCGCGCGCGGCGACGACCACCAGGATGAACGTCGCGAGGACGGCGATGATCCCCATCCACCACGAGATGTCGAACGCGTAGTGACCGAGCACGACGATGGCGCAGCCGACGATCACCGTGCCGTAGAGGAACCACTTGGCGGGGACCTCGATCTCGTCCATCGGGTCCTTCTGCCCGCCGCTCTTCTTGGCGAAGTTCGAGAGCGTCGAGAACGCTCGGATCACGGTCCTCCAGTTGAGCAGGAAGAGCAGCAGCCCCGAGGTCACCATCATCGGGACGCCGATCCACAGCGACCAGCTCGAGATCTTGCGGAAGCTCACGGATTCGATGTCACCGGCCGCGACGAAGATCGGGGCCAGGATGCCGTAGTTGACGACCGCTCCCAGCAGCATGCTCGACGCCTGCCGCATGCCGATCAGCGCACCGCCCGCCACGAACAGAAGCGAGCCCTCGAACGCGAGCGTGTAGTTCTGCAGCGACCACGGCACCTGCGTCGTGACGCCGGTCGCCGCATCGGTCACCGAGCGCGAGCCGAGCCAGCCACCCTTGATCCAGCCCGTGCCCCACGTGGCGGGGATGAACGCCTTGAACCCATTGGGGATATTGGCGTCGCGGCACCAGGTCATCGCCGCGCCGATCAGGCCGGCGACGCCAAGCGCCTTGGCCTGTTTGGCCGCCTCATCGCCCTCGGCATGGAGCGCCCGCAACGTCGCGGCCGCAGCGGTGCCGCTCGGGAAGGGCAACTGTTCGACATTGATGTACTGGCGCTTGGCCGGCACCGCGAGGAACACACCGAGCGCCGAGACGAGGATCACCCAGACGATGAGGATGTTCTGCGGTGGCACCGCGCCCGGGTTCAACATCATCAGCGCCGGAATGGCGTTGACGATCCCGGCCGAGGTCATCGAGCCGGCGGCCGAGGCGGCGGACTGCATCGCGTTGTTCTCGAGGATCGTGAACGGCTCGAGCTTGAACGTCTTGGTCAGCGTCTGGAAGATGACGTAGGCGAGGATGCACGACGTGATGGCGACGCCCATGCTCCAGCCGGCCTTGAGCCCGACGTACACGTTCGAGAGGCACATCACCGAGCCGAGGAACATGCCCATCACGACGGCCCGCTTCGTGGCCTGCTTCATCCGATTGCCCTGATAGACGTTCTCGAACCAATGGCGCTCGATCTCCTCGGCGGTCTTCGGCGTTCCGTCGGCGTGTCGCGTCGGGTCGGGCTTGTTCAAGTGTGGCCTCGAGGCGGGAGTCGGGGTTCACGTCAAGGTGGGCAGGAAGAACCCGCGGACTCTCGCGGAACGCCACGCACGGGGGCAAGCGGAAACTGCGCACTCGCCCCTCCAGGCTCCATCATGCCGTACGAGTTCAGCGCGGCAGTTCGTCTCGCCAGCGGATGGCCTCGGCCTGCGCCACACCGGCTGGCAGCGCCTCGAGGTAGCCCGTCACGGCAGCGCGAGCGGCCGTCAATCTCGCCGGCGTCGTCGCCGCCCGCCACGCCCGCATCCGCGCATCGGCCACCGATCTCAGCGCGGTCGCTCGGCTCGCCGAACCCTTGGAGCGGCCCAGCGACTCCTCCGCACGTGCGGCGACCGAGTCCCAACGCGCCGCTTCGAGCGGACTCGGGATCGTCTTGGTGCGCCAACCCGGAGCGCGCGGGACGGATAGTCCCGTACCGACCACCGGCACCGCCTTGAGCGCGATTGCGAGCGGCTGCACGCCGCCCTCGCCCGACATGCGGATCCGTGCGGCCTCGAATCCGACCGCGAGCACACTGAGCGTTGCCGCACGCCGGGCGGCCGGGAGGCAGAAGCTGCCTTCGCCATCGGTGCGGACGCTGCGACCGGTCTCGACCACGGTGACCGTCGCGTTCGCGATCACGCGGCCCTCGGCATCGCGGACCACACCGCACCACTCGGAGCCATCCTCGTGCACGCGCGCCGAGTCGTCTTCGTCGAACGAGGGCTTCATGGCTCCCGCCTCCTGCAGCTGGGGTGCGGTGAGCTTGTCGCTCGTCTGGCGCGTGAGCGCTCGAGAGAAGCTCGATGGGGGCGTCGCCTGGCGCTCCAGCGTCGGCACCGGTGCCGCAGCGGGCGCGCTCGCCGCGGGCTTCGACTTCGCCTCGAGCTCCGCCGGCAGTTCCTTGCGTGCTCCATCGGCCCGCGACTCCTCCGAGGCCACGCGCTCCGAGAGCGGCTGCGCGATGGACCGCTTCTTCAAGTCCGCGATCCGCTCCTGCTGGCTGGCCGCTGGACTCGGCGTGGCATCGCGCGCAGCCAACCGGTCGGTCGAGCGCGTCACCGGCACCTGCTCGCCGTTGTCCTGCGTTCGCATCTCCTGCATGCGGCCCGGAGCGGCATTGCGAGCAGGCGCTGCCGGTGCGGCATCGCTCGCGCCGGCTTCGCGCCGATCGCGCATGACCGCCTTGTCCGACGCTGCAGACGGCGCTGCCGACTCGGACTCGAGCGCCATCGAGAGCCCCTGCTCCGCGCTCTTCTCCGCCGCGCGCTCACTCGGCCCCGGAGCCTCACTCGAAACGGAACCGAGCAGCGATGGCGCGGGAAGACCCGGCGCCTTCAGATCGCTCTGCATCATCCGCCACGTGAGGCCGGCGGCCACGACCACCGCGAGCGTGCCACCGATGGCGGCGAGTCGCCGAGGGGCGCCGAACAGCGCGCCGAACCAACCGCGCGGAACGCCCGCAGGCTTCGAGCTCTTCTCGGCCGCTCCACCCGACCCGCTGGCGATGCGCTCACCGACGCGGTCGGCGAATGAGGCGAAGTACGCCTCGCCCGGATCATGCGTCAGTGCCGTGGCCAGATCGCGATCGAGCAGCGAGAGCTCGGCCAGGCGATCGCGGCACGCTTCGCACTGCTCGAGGTGCGCGTCGAGGCGCGCGGCATCGGCGGCCACGGTGGCGCCATCGAGCCGTGCGCTCAACTGATCGTCGGTCAGGTGAACCATGGGGCCGCTCATGACGGCATCTCCCCGCCGCTCGCCTCGATGCGCCGCTTGAGCTCGCTGCGCGCGCGAGACAGCCGTGACATCACGGTACCGATGGGGATGTGCAGTGCCGTGGCGATCTCCTCGTAGCTCATGTCCTGGAGGACACGCAGCGCCAGCACCGCCTGATGCTCGCTCGAGAGTTCGGCGAAGCAGGCGCGGAGCTGGAGGTCGTGTTCGCTGCGTGCGGCGTGATCGGCTGGGTCATCGTCGACTCCCCACTGCTTCCCCGCTTCGAGCAGCGGCTCGATCGACTGCTCGGGCCGGCGCTTGCGATGTCGGAACAGCGAGTAGGCCTGGTTGGTGCAGATGCGCGTGAGCCACGGCATGACGGGTTGTCCCAACTCGAATCGCGAGATGGCGCCCCAGGCTCGCACGAAGGTCTCCTGCGCCAGGTCGTCCGCGTCGGCGGCGCTTCGCGTCAAAGCGTAGGCGACGCGATGCACCGACCGCTGATGACGGCGGACGAGTTCGCCGAACGACGCCTGGTCGCCTCGCTGACTGGCGGCGATCAGGGCCGTGTCGTCGGTCCCGGCAATGGGATTACGCTCGGCGGGCGGGTTCATTCCATTGCAAAGTGGCGCGGGTGGCCCTTGTGGGTCAAGGGGTTACAGGCGCGGTCCCGCAGGGCCGCCTGTCCGGTCGCGCCTCTGCGGGCTGGCGCCACCCTCAACGAGGCGCCAGCAACCGCGCCTTCTCGGCCCGGGCGGCCTCGAGCGCCGCCCGCGGATCGGCGGCTGCCGTGATCGCGCGACCGAGCACCAGCAGCGAGGCGCCGTCGCGGATCGCGCTCTCGATGGTGCCGACGCGCTTCTGATCCTGACTCTCACCTCCGACCGGACGGATCCCCGGCGTGACGGTGAACACGTCGCGACCGAGTGCCGCACGCAGGCCCGAGACATCGGCCGCCGAGCAGACCACACCGCGGGCTCCGGCCTCGATCGCCATCTCGGTCAGCGCCGCGGCCTCGGCGTACAGATCGAATGGCTTGGAGAAGCCGGGCGGCATGGCGGCGGGATCGAGACTCGTGAGGAACGTCACCGCCACCACCTCGGTCGAGCCCCCGGCCGAGCGGATGCCGTCGAGCGCCGCTCGCACCATGGCCGCGCCGCCCGTCGCATGGACGGTGAGCAGATCGGCGCCGGTGCGCGCGGCCGAGGCCGCCGCCCCGTGCACGGTGTGCGGGATGTCGTGGAGCTTGAGGTCGAGGAACACACGCCGACCACGGTCCTTGAGCGCGCGCACCGCTGGTGGCCCCTCGGCCACGAACAGCTCGAGCCCCACCTTGGCGTACTCGCTGCCCGCTCCCAGCCGGGCATCGAGCGCCAGCGCATCGGCCAGCGTGGACACATCGAAGGCGATGGCGAACTCGGGCGTGTGCGTCATCGGGTGCTCTCCTCGGGGTGGGGTGCGGGCTCGCTCGTCCCCTGCGCCGCATCCGCATGGAAGCGGCCGCGCAATCGATCGACCGACGACACGCCGTGCGCCGCCATCCACTCGCGCATCTCGCCGACGACCCGCTCGGAAGCGCCCGGCTCGATGAACGTGGCGGTGCCGACCTGGATCGCGGTGGCTCCGGCGGCGATGAACTCGAGCGCATCGCGCCCGGTCATGATGCCGCCCGAGCCGATCACCGGGATGCTGACGGCGTTCGAGACCTCGTGGCAGCGCGCCAGCGCCAACGGCTTGATGGCCGGCCCGGAGAGTCCCCCGGTCGCGCGTCCCAGTCTCGATTGCAGTTGCTCGAGATCGATCGCCATGCCGACGAACGTGTTGACCGCGGTGATCGCATCGGCACCGCCCGCCTCGCAAGCACGCGAGGTCTCGCGGATGTCGGTCACATCGGGCGACAGCTTGGCGATCAGCGGTTTGCGCGTGAGCCGCCTCAGTCGAGTCATCGTCTGCTCGAGCCTCGCGGGCACCGCCCAGTAGCGGGCGCCACCGGCGGCGACGTTGGGGCACGAGAAGTTGACCTCGATGCCGCCCAGGCCTTCGGCCTCCCCCAGCGCCTCGGTGAGCGCCTCGAGTTCTTCGCTGGTCTCGCCTCCGATCGAGGCGATGACCGAGGCGCGCAGCTGCCGCAGCCTCGGCAGCTTCTCGTCTCGGAAGCGCACCAGGCCGACGTTCTCGAGGCCGATCGAGTTGAGCATGCCGCTCGGGGTCTCGGCGACTCGTTGCGCGGGATTGCCGCTTCGCGGCAGCACGGTGATCGTCTTGGTGACGACGGCGCCCAGGCTCGTCAGGTCGACGACGTGCGCGTACTCATCGCCGTAGCCGAACGTGCCGCTTCCCGTGAGCACGGGGTTGCGGAGCTTCAGCGAACCGATCGTGACACCGAGATCGACACGCGAGGCCGCGATCGGCCGGCCGTCCCACACCCGAAGGTGACTCACGACACGCGCTCCCAATCGAGTTCGCGCGACTCGAACACCGGGCCATCCGTGCAGCACATCGCCCACTCGGGGTTGCCCTGCAGCGCATGCGCCGCGGCGCCCTCGGCGAGCACGCGGTCTCGCGAGGCGTTCGAACGAGGCAGCGGGCAGCCACGGCACACGCCGGTGCCGCATGCCATGACCGATTCCATCGCGAGATGCGCTCGCTCACCACGCGCCATCGCCCACTGCGCGACGGCCCCCAACATGCCGTGCGGGCCGCACGCGTGCAGCACGAGCGGTCCCTCCAGCTTGGGCGCGATGCGATCCAGCAGGTCGATCACGGTGCCGTGGTGCCCGCGCGAACCATCGTCCGTCGCGATGTGCAGTCGTGAGCCCATGCGAGCCAGTCGCTCGCGAGCATCCGCGAG
>JAYWEM010000061.1:0-25504 GCA_043779265.1 bacterium
CCGGGCACGCGGCGATCTTCGACTCCAACCCGCGGGTGGCCCGTTTTCCCGAGTCGTTCGATCCGACCGTCGCCGACGCAGGGAGCTGGACGACGTCGCACGTGTCCGCGAACGACCCGCCCATCATGGAGCTCTACCCACTGATGTTCGTGCTGCCGAACGGCAAGGTGTTCCACGGAGGACCGCGCGACCACGAGGATCAGTACAAGTACCTGTTCGACCCGTCCACGAAGCTCTGGGATGCCGCGACGCACAGCTCGAGCTACTCCGGCTCCTCCGCGGCGATGTTCAAGCCGGGCTACTTGCTCCGAGGTGGCACGCATCGGGACGGCGATGCCTCCAGTACGCCCATCGAGGCGGAGTCGGACTCGATCTCGTTCGAGGGAAGCGCGACGTCGGGGTGGCATCTGATCCTCGATCCTCCATCTGGTTCGATCGACGCCCGTGCGAACAGCAACATGACGCTGTTGCCGACGGGGGACGTGGTGGTCACCGGCGGACTGAGCGGCAACCTGCTATCGGACGCGATGAAATCAGCACGCATCTGGAGTTCACGCACCGGCGCATGGAGCGGCGACCTGAACCCTGACTTCCACCCGCGCAACTACCACTCCACCGCTATCCTGCTGCCTGATGGTCGCGTTCTGTCGACCGGCGGCGAGCGCAACAGCTCCGACCTCAACAGCGATGCGCGATTTCGCATCAGTGTGTTCGAGCCGCCCTACCTGTTCGACGGCGATGCCTTGGCGATGCGCCCAACGGTGTCGACGCCGGGGCTGCCCTCGACGCTCGCCCCGGGGCAGCGCTTCACCGTGTGCACGTCGCAGGCGGCCACGGTGTCGTCGGTGGCGCTGGTCAAGCCGGGAGCTGCGACGCACGGGTTCAACCAGGACCAGCGCTACGTGCCGCTGTCATTCATCCGTGTGACGGGCTCGAACCCGCGCCTGCTCGTCACCGCTCCGCCCAGCATGAACCACGCGCCGCCCGGCGACTACCTGCTGTTCGTCGTCGACTCGGCGAACGTGCCCGCGGGCAAGCACGCGGTCCCGTCCGTTGGCCGTTGGGTCCGAATCCAGTCGGCGGGCGCCTCGGACATATGCGATATCACGCGCCCGACCAAGGTCACGGCGCTCAACGCATGCCACGACGCCGAGACGAATCTCGTCCAATTCTCGTGGACCTCGCCGCCTGAGGACTCCGCGGTGACCGGTTCCGGCCCCGGCACCGAATTCTCGCTCCGCTACAGCACGTCCCCGATCAACAGCGAGACGGCCTGGGGCAACGCGATTCCGGTGAGCCTTGGGTTCGCGCCCGGTACTGAGGGCAGCACGCACACCACGCAGCTCACGTTGGCCGACGGCACGTACTACTTCCGCCTCAAGACCAAAGACGACAATGGCAACTGGTCGGCGATGAGCACACAGAGCACGGTGGAGGTCCCGGCCGACCCGCCGACCGAGTGCTTCGAGGGTGGCGGTGGCGGCGGTGGTGGTGGCGGTTCCAGCTCACGCCGCATCGCCGAAGCGGCGCGCCTGCTGCCCCGCTCGGACGATGGCCCGCCACTGGCGAACGCAACCACTCTGTTCGCGCGTCCGGCGCGCGAGGGCATCTCGTCGGACCTGTTGCGGTTGTCGTTCGACCCTTGCGAAGGCGGAGCTCAAGCACGTGTGTGGGTGGCGGCGAACGCGGGCATGGGAATGCATCTGGACCGTGTCGCGCTATGGGCGGTGGACCATGCACCGGGCCACGAGGCGATGGTTCTGGGTGACGGCATCGTCACGGGAGTGGTGGAGGATGTTGCGGGCGTCACGCGTTCGGGTGCGCCCGAGCTGGCCTTGTCCATGCTCGAGACCGGCGAGGAGCTGGGGGTGGACCTGGGTGAGGCGAGCATATTAGTGCTGGAGTCATCCAAGCTCGGTGAGTCGCCGAGCGGGCAACGCAATGGTGTGCTGGTGCAGGTGCCACACGAGGGCGGCTGGCGCACTCTTTCGCGTGTGGTGTCGCGGCGCATCGCCGAGCCGGTGGCCGTTTCGGTGGGCGGCTCGCAGGTGCGGCTGCTTGCGCTGGAGGACACCCGGGTCGAGCGGCTGGGCGTGCTGACGCAGGTCGCGACACCGCCTACGGTCAATCTCACGCTCGCGAGTGCGACTGGTAGGGGGGACATTGATGTGTCGCAGGCGCTCACGGCCCAGGACGACGTGCGAGTGTCGCTCGCAAGGGGCGAGTCGGTCTCAGCCACGTTCGAGGCGATCGCCTCAGTGGACGGGCTCAGGCGCACGTGGTTCCTCGCGGCGGGCGCGTCGTTCAAGAACGCGGCGACGGCGACGAGCTCGACGCGCGCGAAGGCTGACGAGGCCTCGCCGTTGCGGTTCGCGCTGCACCAGAATCAACCCAACCCGTTCTCGCGCTCCACGTCGATCGCGTTCGACCTGTCACGGAGCGAGTCATTGACACTCGACGTGTACGACGCGACGGGCCGTCGGGTGCGCACGTTGACCTCGGGCTGGCGGCTATCGGGGCAACATCGAGTGGAGTGGGATCAGCGCGACAGCCGGGGCGGGCTTGTGCAGCCGGGCGTGTATGTCTACCGATTGCGGGCGGCGAGATCGGGAGTCGTCGAGCGCAAGCTGGTGGTGCTGCCGTGAGGGTCAGGGCCGCTCGGCTGGTCGGTGCGACTCTCGTGGTCGCCTGCGCATTGTGTTGCTCAGGTGGCCTGCGGGCTGCGGACGCACAGATCGTGCGCCCGGAAGTACGACTTCTGGTGAGCCCGGGAGACGAGCAGAGCGAACCGGACGTGCTCATCGATGGCGATCGGGTGCTGGTGACTTTCTATGGCGGCGGCGTGACGGACCAGGCCAACGCGTGGATGCTGTCGAACGACGGCGGGGCGACATGGAGCCCGGAGGCCGAGTACCCGTGGTACCCCGGAGCATTCTCGAGTCGGAGCATCGGATTGCCCGGGGTAGTCTCCTTGGGCGCTGGGCGCTACGCTGAGGTAAACATTGAGGGTGAGAGTGGAAGTACGCTGACCGTCCATCTGGGAGTGGTGACAGGAGACATGCTCACTTGGGCGCTCAGGTCAGTTCCAGTACCCGTCGTTTCGCCTGCTAGCTGTCGACCCTACGACTCCCCGCGTCTTGCTCACGACGCCGCGAGCGGCGTGACCTACCTGACCTACACCCGCAACTATCGCGTCGGTTCGGGGGTCTGCAACAGTCGCATCGAGCTGATGCGCTCGCTCGACGAGGGTCTCACCTGGAGCGTGCCGATCACGATCAACGACCCGGCTCGAGCCGCGAGTCAGGGGGCTCAACCCGTGGTGGGGCCCGACGGGGAGTTGTTCGTCGTCTGGCGCGACTTCGGCGCCAGCGATGTGCGCATGCGACGCTCCGATGACCATGGCATCACGTTCGGGCCCGAGACCATGGTGGCGAGTGTGCTCGAGAACCAGTCGGCCGCGCCGGCCTGGAGTGGGTGAAGGCGGCACCCGGTCCGCTGGGGCGACGACCACTGGATGTCGGACTTCCCGGCGGTGGCGGTGGACCGCACCTATGGGCCGAGGCGCGGGAGCTTGTTTGTCGCGTGGGCCGAGGGGCCCGCGTACACGCTCGCGGCGGCCACGGGTACGACGTTCGACTCGGGTGCGAACGACCTGCCGGAGTCGGCGCAGCCATTCGCGCTGGGGAACGACATCGTCGGGTTCGTGGCCGGCAGCGAGACCGACGCGGACTGCGACTACTTCAGCTTCGAGGGCATCGCCGGGCAGGTGGTCCATCTCTCGGGGGGGCTCACGTTCGTGGCGCCGACACCGGGGGGACGGGGCCGGGCGGGCCCTCGTTCTTGCTCATGTACCGGGTTCCCGCGAGCGGTTCGTACATGACCGTGGCCGGCCACACGATGCCGTTCCTCGGCGGCTACCCGGCCGGCGGACCCATCGTGATCACGCTGCCCTACACCGGGCGGTACGTGATCTGCGCGGCCTGCGGCGTGTTCTACAGCCTCGGCTATCACCTCCGCACGCGCCTGGTCACGGTGCAGCCGACGTCGGTTGCGCGAGACCATCGCGACCTGGTGATGGTGAGTTCGAGCGACGGAGGGGCGTCCTGGACGCCGAAGCGCCGACTCGGCGACGCACCGCCCGGGTTCGATGAGAGCCTGCCGACTTTGGCGGTGGACGAGGCGGGCCGGCTGCACGCTGCGTGGTACGACCGGCGCGACGGAGGTCCGATGGGGCTGGGCGTGGATGCGCGCTGGGCGTTGTCGCCGGATGGCGGGGTGTCGTGGCTACCGAGCGTGCGGCTGAATGGCGCGAGCGGCGCGTGGCTGTCGAGAGGGGGCACGCGGAGCAACATCGGCGACCGGATCGCGTTGGCGGCGGGCGGGGGTCGCGCGCACGTGGTGTGGGTGGACGGGCGCGAGCAGCCCGGCTGGCCCGGCGACTACGAACTGTACACGGCGCGGGTGGACCTGGGCACGGTGGGCATCGCGGTGCCGCGGTTCGTGGCCGAGGGCGAGTCAGAAGGCGTGCGGGTGCGCTGGACGGTGTCCGACGCACAGGGCGTGACGGGTTTCCGCGTGCATCGCGAGGGCACGGGCGTCGTCGCAACGATCGCGGCCTCGGGCGAGCGCGAGTACGACATGCTCGATGATGGAGTTCTCGTCGGGGAGACGGCGCGCTACCGGCTCGAGGTGCAGCGGGGCACGTCGAGCGAGTGGCTCGGACCCGTGGTGGCGGCGCGCACTGGACCGGTGCTCGAGCTGGCGTGGAGCCGGGTCGGCCCCAGCCCGTTCACGGACCGCGTCTCGCTGACGCTGGCGCTTCCGCGCGAAGGCAGCGTATCGGTGCGCGTCTACGACCTGGCGGGCAAGGAGGTGGCCCGTCTGCATGAGGGGAACCTGCAGGCGGGCTGGCACTCAATCACCTGGGGCGGCGAGTCCACCGGTCGGGGCGAAGTGGCCGCCGGCGTCTACCTGGTCAGGGCCCGCAGCGAGCGGAGCGAAGTCGTACGGCGTGTGGTCCGGGTGGAGTGAGGCTCAGGAGCCATCGCGAAGTTCCTGTATCGCCCGCGAGTTGCGAGCCTTGAAGTGTGGACAGCGCGCGCCCTAAATGACTTTCAGTGATTCGGCATCAGCCCAGCAGAATCGTCCGGCGATGGTGCCGACAACATCTGGTCGAATGCGGCGCCAGGGCGCGGCCTCGGCAGGGAGTGATCGGCGCGACGCGCAGCAGCAACGACTTACAGCCAATTCCGAATCGCTGAAAGTCATTTAGAGTCGGGAAGTCCCCCGTCTCTCCGAATGCGAGGTGCGATCATGTGGGCTGACCGCTACGCCGTGCTGGCCCTGGTGTTCTTCACGCTCCTCTTGGTCATCCAACGACTCGTGGCGCAGGATCCCCGCTGGATCCGGGCTCGATTCGGTACGGATGTCGGAGTCGGCGGATGGCCGTCGACGCAGGTCTCGGACGACCATCTGCTCGTGGCGTACCAGGATGCACGTGGCCACGGGTTCCGGAGGTTGGTGGGTGAAGCCGAGCAGGCGCTGGCCGGAGCCGGGATGTTCGTCGCCATCATCGGCGTCACCGACGCGGCGGCCCTTCAAGGCGCCATGGTCGGAAGGGACAACGCAATGGCGCCCGGAGGAGGTGGTTCCGAGCGCCCAGCGTTGTGAGCGGATCCTGCCAGACCCGCCATCCTTGACCTGGAAGACTGGCGGCCCGGTCTTGGTCGGGTCGCTGTGCCCGATCGCTCATCGGGTACAACAGGTAAGACGCAGCGAGGGCCCCGGAAGTTGCCAACTGGGCGTGAACCCTCGCCCCTCGCCCCGTGCGCGGTGCCATTCGGGACGAACGCGGCACGCCGAGCGGGCGATCCCCGCCCCGGCCGGCCAAGAAAGCCGAACGCCCGCAGGGGGCTCCCCTCCGGGCGTCGGCTGGAATCGGTGTTTCGAGCGGCTAGGCTGGATTCGGCGTCGGGCTCGGATCCGGAAAGGCCAACTGGCCGTCCGGTTCGTCGTCCGAACGACTCGCCGTGGCGGGGCTCGGAGGCGTCGGCTGGTCGAGGTCGTAGCGCTGGCGCGGCTCGAGGATCTCGCCCAGCAGCACCCGGTTCATCTCGTCGCCGTCGACGGTCTCGCGCTCGAGCAACGTGTTCGCCAGCAGATGGAGCTTGTCCATGTTCTCCTGCAGCAGCTGCACCGCACGCGCGTGCGCCTGTTCGACGATCTTGCGCACTTCGGCGTCGATCAGCATGGCGGTCTGCTCGCTGTAGTCCTTCCCGGAGGACATCTCCTTGCCGAGGAACACGGTGTCCTCACGCTTGCCGAACGTGAGCGGACCCAGCTTGTCGCTCATGCCGAAGCGCGTGACCATGCTGCGCGCGATGTTGGTGGCCTGCTCGAGGTCGCCGGCGGCACCCGTCGTCAGGTGGTCGAACACCGCGATCTCGGCGGCACGCCCGCCCATCGCATGGGCGAGACGCTCCTCGAGCTGACGCTTGGAGTGATTGTGACGCTCCTCGGCCGGCGCGAATGCCGTGACGCCCAGTGCGCGGCCGCGCGGGATGATCGTGATCTTGGTCACCGGATCCGAGCCGGGGATGAGCCAGGCCACCAGTGCGTGACCCGCCTCATGGTAGGCCGTGGTCTTGCGCTCCTTCTCGGACATCACGAGGCTGCGACGCTCGAGCCCGAGCATCACCTTGTCCTTGGCGTCCTCGAAATCGCGTAGCGAGACCTTCTTGTGATTGCGACGAGCGGCGAGCAACGCCGCCTCGTTCACGAGGTTCGCCAGATCGGCGCCCGACATGCCGGGCGTCTCGCGGGCGAGGAGCTTGAGGTCCACGTCCTCGGAGAGCGGGATCTTGCGCACGTGCACCTTGAGGATGCCCTCGCGGCCGCGGACATCCGGTAGATCGACGATGACCTGGCGGTCGAAACGGCCCGGCCGCAGGAGCGCCGGGTCGAGCACATCGGGTCGGTTGGTGGCGGCGATCATGATGACGCCCTCGTTCGACTCGAAGCCATCCATCTCGACCAGCAACTGGTTCAACGTCTGCTCGCGCTCGTCATGGCCGCCGCCCAGGCCGGCACCACGATGACGGCCGACGGCATCGATCTCGTCGATGAAGATGATGCACGGCGCATTGCGCTTGCCCTGCTCGAAGAGGTCCCTGACGCGGCTGTTGTGCAGCAGCAGCGGCTTCTCGCCACCGAAGAACGCCTCGTTCTCGCAGCCGCAGAGGTCGTACACGTAGCCGTCGTAGGGCTTGCGGATGACTTCGTGCACAACGGGACGCTTGCCCTGACGCGCACGGTCCCGCACGAGCCAGTGGCTGGTCTTGCCGATGATGAGATTCCAGGCGATCGAGGCCGGCAGCGGCTTGCTCTTGATGACACGACCCGCTGCCATGTGCACTTCGCGAACCCCTGCCGGGATCCCGTGCATGGCGCAGAGCCAGGTCATCTCCCGGATCAGCTGTCGGCTGACCGAGGTGATGCTGAGCTTGCCCTGCTTGGAGACGTATCCATCGCCAAGTGCCCAACCCGTGAGATACGCCTCGAAGTACTCGCGCGGGAGGTCCCACAGGAACTCCGGAACGTGCTTCTTGTGGCTCCCCGTGCCGCACTGACGTGCGAAGAAGCGGCCGAGGGTCGCCGAGTGATAAGTGATCCTGGTGCTGTTGTCCGGAGTCGCGCGGAGCTTCGGCTCGATTTCGCCGAAGTGGTCGCGCATGAGCGAGACCACGTCCGCGTGCAGATCCCCCTCTTGCGAGCCGAACGTGAACTCAAGGCAGCCGTTCTCGCGGCCCTCAGCCGTGTAGTAGCCGAGCAGCTTGAGGAGCCCGGGTGTCACGGTGACTTCCTCCGGGAGCTGCGTCGGTGTGAGCGAGATCGCGCGCGGCAGATGCGTGCCGTGCTGCCAATGGCTCACCGTCATCTGCGAGACGCCGAGTGCGGACCCGATCGCCGACTGGCTCATCTCTCCCTGCTGCGCCAGCGCGAAGGACAGGTCGGCCTGCACATCGGAGACGTCGTCATGCACACGAAGCACCGGAGCTGATGTCGAGGCTTCGTACGAGTGGGCCCGAGTGGAGTGTGGGGTTCCGGTCTCGGCGGAGAACTGACCGCGCACCTTGAGCGGCAGTTGCACGAGGATGTCGCCCGACTTGAGGTCGCGGGCCTCCACGGCCTTCACTCCGTCTCGAGTGCGGATGAAAACGCTGTGATCGCCGGTCGTGCGCAGCACGCCGCCCAGATAGTGGATCTCGAAGATCTCGTCCACCTTGTGGCGGTAGACGGCCTTGGCGTTCTTCCAAGCGCTCCCCTGCACGAACGTCTTGGAGGAGCCCTTGAACTTGGACTCCTTCTCCTCGAAGCCGAGCGTCTGGATGCCATCCACCAGAACCGGGTAGCCAGCCTTGTCCTTCGGATAGAACCCGTCGACGAAGTCGCCGATCGATGTGAGTCGGGTACGGCCCGCGTGCCGGACGAGGACCGGCGTGTCGCCGGTCACCGAAGCACCAACGCCGACGAACATCTCGACGAAGTCCGAGCCGCTCATCGAGAAGAACGGCACGCCCGCCTCGCCCGCAACGGCCTTGGCGAGCAGCGTCTTGCCGGAGCCGGGCGGGCCCAGCAACAGAGCGCCCTTGGGAATGCGGCCTCCCAGGCGCTGGAACTTCTGCGGCTCCTTGAGGAACTCGATGACCTCCTGGAGTTCCTGCTTGGCCTCATCGCAGCCGGCGACGTCCTTGAACGTGATCTTGGGCGCCGTCTCCATGACCACGCGCGCCTTGCTCTTGCCGAAGCGCATCGCCGCCGAGCCGCCACCCTGCATCTGGCGCAGCACGAACATCCACGCGACGAGGAACAGCACGAGGGGCAGCCACGTGAACAGGATGTTGAGCCAATTGAGCCCCGGCGACTGCACCGACACCTGCGCCTGCGGATTGGTGGCGCGCACACGCTCGGGCCACTCGGCGCCGTCTCCGAGGAACGTGGTCTTGAACGCCTTCACCGGCGTCGGCCGCTCGGCCACCGTCATGGTGGTCTCGGTCTTCAGCTCGCCGGTCGCGGTGCGCGTCTCCTCGGCGAACGTGACCTTCTCGATGTTGCCACGCTCGACCTGCACCACGTAGTCGTTGTAGTCGATCACCGCGCGCTGCTGGCCCGACAGGCCGCCCGCGTACATGCGGTACGCCGCGAGCGCCAACAGCACGACCAGCGCCCAGAAGGCGAACGTGCGGAACGGGCGGCCGGGGGGCGAGGGCGTCTGTGCCCCGCGACCCTTGTCGCCCTTGTCGGTTCGCTTGCCGCGATCCTCTCCGTCTCGGTGGAACTCGGTCACTGGCTTCAGGCCTCCTCAACCACGCCCACGTAGGGCAGGTTGCGATATCGCTCGTCGAAATCCATGCCGTACCCGATCACGAACTCGGATCCGATCCGCCACCCGGCGTAATCGACCGGAACGGGGATGCGGCGGCACGGCACCTTATCGAGGAGCGTTGCCACTCGGATGCTGGCAGCGCCCCGGGATTGCAGAAGATCGAGGATGAACTGCACCGAGGTGCCAGAATCCACGACTCCTTCACAAAGCACGACATGTCGACCGCGGATGTCACTGCGCAGGTCCATGATCAATTGCACGGTGCCGCTCGATGTCGTGCCCGCGCCGTAGGACGACACGGCGAGGAAATCGAGCTCGATATCGAAGGGCACGGCACGAGCCAGGTCGCACTGGAACATGCATGCGCCCTTGAGCACGCCGACGAACATCGGTCGCATGCCGTCGTAGTCGCGGGCCAGTTCGAGACCCATCTCGCGTACACGCTGCTGGATCTGCTCGGCTGAATAGAGGATGCGGATCGAACGGTCGGTCTGCACGGGTGGCTGGGTCATGGCGTCCGTGGGCTCCTCGGGCGACGCGCGTGCGCGCGCCGGACAGGGTTCCCGACCAGGAGTACGGAAGACCCCGGGTCGCCGGGACCGGCGCGCTGGTGGGCTCGGCCAGCGCAGATCCGTCGGTCCCGCAGTCTAGCATCGGTCGGTTGCTGCTGTGGATTCATCGGAGAGAAGGCTCCTCCCGGCGCGCGCTTGGACGCGCCGAGCGCGGCCCGCCGCCCTGATGCAACTCCAGACGGCCCGAGGCGACCTCCGCCCACCAGCCTGCGGGCAGCGCGGCTCGCGCGCCTCCTCGGCCTGATGTGGCGATCTGCTCGAGCGTGTCGAGGTGCCGGGAGGTCAGCGACGGGTGCTGTCGGCCGATGGCCCGGTGCCACCATCGCCTGAGGACTCGGCGGGAGAGCAGCGAGGGCGCCTGCCGCCATTCGCGCAATCGCAGGGCGTCGCCCTCGAGGGCGCGAGCCAGGCATTCGTCGGCCAGGCGGTCGATCCAGAGGTCCGCCTCGGCCAGTTCGGCGAGCGCGGCGGCGGTGCGTTGGGCCAGCCTCGCCCGAGCGCGATCGGCCGGGCGCCCGGGCGCCACAGCCGCCACGAGGCTCGGAATCGCCTGATGTCGGACGCGACTCCGCGTGTGTGAAAGATCCTGATTGCCTGCATCCTCGCGCCATGGGACGCCCGCGCGCCTCAGGTCCTGTTCGATGGCGAGCCGAGAGAGGGCGAGGAGGGGCTTGATCCAGCGCCCGCGCCGGGCCCGCATCCCCGAGAGGCCCGTCAGTCCGGCGCCGCGCTCGAGCCGCATCAAGAGCGTCTCCAGTTGGTCGTCGGCGGTGTGCGCGGTCGAGATGGCAGCGGCCGAGGCGCGGGCTGCCGCACGCGAGAGGAAGCGCAGCCGCTTCGCTCTCAGTGCGGTCTCGCTCGCTTCTCCGCCTGACCTCAGCTTCGCCGAGATGCAGCGCAGCCGGAGGCGACTCGCCAGGGCGCGGACCGCTACAGCATCGGCTGCCGACGCCTCGCCCCGCACTGCATGGTCCAGGTGCGCCACGACGATGCGCAGGCCGAGCGAGGGGGCGAGCCGGGCGAGGGCGATGAGCATGGCGGTGGAATCCGCCCCGCCGCTCACCGCCGCGAGCACGGTCGAGCCCGTGGGCAGGGCGCACGGGCCGCGCAGGGCGCGGCGCAGCGCGGACTCGGTCGCGGACAGGCGCATGCTCGAGGACCGGGAAAAGGGGGTGGTGGCGGCGGCTGGAATCGAACCAGCGACACGCGGCTTATGAGTCCGCTGCTCTACCAACTGAGCTACGCCGCCACGCGGAGCGCGGCGCGGATGACCGCGCGGCGCAGGAAGCGAGGCAGACTAGGGAGCCCCCATGAGGCTGTCAACCGCGGGCTTCCGGTTGATGGGCCTCGATCCAGCGCCAGACCGCCCGCATCGCCAGCACGTCATCGGCGTTGTACTCGGCGATCGCGGCCAGTCGGCTGTCGCGCTCGGCTCCCGATTCGGCGCGCCTTGCGTGGTGGAACTGGGCGATCGACCACTCACTGCCCGACTCGGGATTGCGCCAGTGGAACCCCATCCACGGGGCGACGAACTTGATCGAGTAGCTCCGCAGCGGCAGCCGCAGGCAGCGCTCGATGACGTGATGCAGGTCGAAGAAGTGCCGATCGGACGAGAGCACCAGCGTCAGGCGAGGCGATGCCCCGTGCCGCTCGAGGTAGAAGTCGACCCATTGACGCTCGTAACCATGCCAGTGGACGAACAGCAGGTCGTGTCCCGAGTCGAGCAGCGACTCGACCCGGCCGAGGAACCGTTCCCATCCCGCCTGGTCCCCGCCCGAGGTGAGGTCGGCGAAGTGGGCCTCGGGCTCCGCGCCGGCGTCGGTCTCGACGGCCATGCCCCACAGGTAGATGGGCAACTCATCATCGGTGCCGCCCGCATCGCCCTCGAGATCGAACCACACCAGCGTGCGGCCGGTCGGCAGCTGCGGCGGCTTCAGCCACACGGCGCTTTTCGCGTGGTGCGCCTGTGCCTCGGCGATGATGCGCTTGGCACGCGGCTGCAACGACTTGTGGACGAGTGCCGAGGCCTCCAGTTGAGCCAGGTCGGCCACTCGTTGCAGGCCCATCTCATGCAGCGCCGCTGCGGCGGCGCGGTCCACCTCGGAGAGGGTCTCGATGCGGCCCTCCGCCTCGGCCATCGCCCAGCAGTGCTCGTAGAACGGGCAGTCCCGGCACACCGAGTGGGCCAGCAGCAGCGAGGGCTCGGACGTCGACGCGAGCACGCCCTCGGCCCGCTCGATCGCCCGCTGATAGCGCTCCTCGGACCAGCGCTCGACCGCGACGAGCACGCCGAGGCCGTTGGTGGCCTCGGTGCGCGTGACTGCCTGGCCGGTGATCGCCTCGACGATCGAGGCGTGATGCGTGAGCTGCAGCTGGACTTCGGGCCGGCGCTCGGGGCGATGCGAGAGCTTGGCCTCGTGCACCACCCAGCCCTCGCCGTCTCGGACCACGAAATCCGCGACGCCGGAGCGGCGGTCATCGGGTGAGACGAGTGCTCCCTGCCACACGTTCCGGCCCGCGACCAGGCGATCTCGCGTCAACGCCGCGGCATCGGCGAACGGCATGCCGTGCTGGTAGAGCGGGCCCTCGAGATCCTCGAACGACTCGGCGACGCGGTGCTCGAGCGTGCGACCGCGCTCGCGCATGACGCTGTCGTGCTCGTCCTCGGCGGCGGCGCTCTCGCGCTGATGATGCGACAGCCACAGTCGCCGCTCGCATTGGAGCAGACGGTGCAGGACGCTCGTGCTGATTCGAGGGGACGCGGCTCCAGGAGTCATGGCTCGCGGTCCCTTCGGCCGCTCAGCCGATCACGTGTTCGGCGGGTGCCGCAGGGTCGGTGTGCGGCTCGGATTCAGGTTCGTCCTGGGGCCGGATGCGGAAGATGCGCGAGAGCTCGGAGCGCAGCGCGCCCTCATCGAGGCGCTGCTGCAGGACGCCGCGATAGGCGACCGAGATGGCGCCCGTCTGCTCGCTGACGACGATGATCGCCGCATCGGTCTCCTCGGACAGCCCGATGGCGGCGCGGTGGCGTGTGCCGAGCGCGATCGCCGTGCGCGGGTTGGCCGAGAGCGGCAGGATGCAGGAGGCGGCGACGATGTGGTCCTCGCGCAGGATCACGGCGCCGTCATGCAGCGGCGAGCCCGGCGAGAACAGCGTGACCAGCAGCTCGGCCGAGACCTTGGCATCGAGCCGCGTGCCCGTCTCGACGAAGTTGCGCAATCCGACGTTGCGCTCGAGCACGAGCAGCGCGCCGTGGCGGCGCTGCGCCAGCGCCTCGACCGCGCGCACGATCTCGCCCAGCACGCCGTAGTTCTCGCCGCGCAGGAACGAGCGGAAGTAGCGCGTGCGTCCGATCTGCGCCAGGGCGTGTCGCAGTTCGGGCTGGAACAGGATCACGAACACGATCAGCCACACCGTCTTCAGACTGTCCATGATCCAGCGCACGGCGAGCAGGTCGAAGTAGTCCGCGACCACCCCGACGACCATGATCACGAGCAGCCCGACGAACATCTGCGCCGAGCGCGTGCCCTTCACCAGGATCAGGAGCCGGTAGAAGAGGGCCGCGACGAGCGCGATATCGAGCAGGTCGAGAAGCCAGATGGAATGGACGGGCTGCATGAGAGGAAAGTAGCAGACCGCGCACGGCCGGCGATACGGCGAGCGATCAGACTCCCGAGTCGCGCACCGCGTCGGCGACGCGGATCGCCCGCACCGAGGCGCGCACGTCGTGCACGCGCACCACCCTCGCCCCGAGTGCCGAGGCGATCGCCGCTGCGGCCAGGCTCGCCTCGAGCCGGTCGTGCACCGGGGCATCGTCCGTCAGCGCGGCGAGGAATCGCTTGCGTGAGGCGCCGATCAGCACCGGCCTGCCGATCGCGGCGATCTCCGCGAGGCGCGCAATCAGCGCCAGACTGCCCGCAGCGGACTTGCCGAATCCGATCCCTGGGTCCAGCGCGACCGACTCCTCGGCGACTCCCGCCTCGATCGCGAGCACGAGCCGTGCGGCGAGGAACGCCGCGACCTCCAGGACCACATCGTCATAGACGGTATCGTCCTGCATCGTGGCGGGAGAGCCCCGCAGGTGCATGAGCACCAGCCCGGCACCGGCATCCGCGACCACCCGTCCCATGTCGGCGTCCGACAGTGCGCTCACATCGTTGATGATGCTGGCGCCCGCCTCGAGCGATCGACGGGCGACCTCCGCGCTTCGCGTGTCGATCGAGACGATCGCCTCGGGCCGCTGCCGGGCGAGTCCTGCCAGCACGGGTTCGAGTCTCCGCCACTGCTCCGCGGCCTCGACGGGCAGAGAGCCCGGGCGCGTGCTCTCGCCGCCGATGTCGAGCAGGTCGGCGCCCTCGTCGAGCAACTCCAGACAGCGCGAGATGGCGGCGCTCGGCTCGGCGTAGCGGTCGCCGTCCGAGAACGAGTCGGGCGTCACGTTGACGATGCCCATCACGAGCGTTCGGCGCGTCAGATCGAGTCGATGCTGCCGACAGCGCCAGATCACGGCTTGGATGCCTCGCGAAGCCGGCGGATCTGCGCCGCATGCTCGTGGGCGTGCTCGGCATAGATCTCGAGCCAGCGCTCGGCGTGATAGGAGCCCGCCTCGTCGTGCCAGCCGTGGCTCCGCCAGTCGGCATCCGACATGGACTCGAGCAGCTGCCCCGTCGTCTCCCTCGCGGCGCGGAACGCGGCCAGCGCCGGACCCAGCGGGCGCTCGTTGTAGCGCAGGCGCTTCGCCCAGACCTCCTGATCGTAGCCCTGGATCACGGGGTGCGGCTCCATCAGCAAGCGCCGCAATCGGATGGCGCTCTGGGTCTCGGAGTCCGCCAGGTGATGCACGATCTCGGCGGCCGACCACTTGCCCGGGATCGGGTGGGCCCGCAACTGCGACTCGCTGAGCCCCTCGAGCGCCCGGTCGACCTCGGCGGCGCCATCCAGATAGCGGGCGATCAGCGCCCGGCGCTCCTCGACGGTCATCGGGATTTCCTCCTCGGGATGGTGAGGCCGGGCGCCGGGCGCCGCAGGGCGCCCAAACCCGTCCGCCACCGTGCGTTGACCCGCTCTCGGCTGGATGCTACCACTCTGCGCCTTGTCCGCCCGCCATGGGGCCGCCTCCCGGGCGCTGCCCCCCCTCTCGACGAGGGCACGGGCGGCTCGCCTCTTCCATGGTGCCCATACCCGAACCGGGTTCTGGAGGTCCGTTCCGCATGTCGTGGCTCCGTCAGTCGCTGTTCGTCGCCGGTTCCCTGCTCGCTCTCACGGTGCCCGCGCATGCGCAGCTCGCAGGCCAGCCGATGGACTTCTGGATCTCGGGTGGCATCCAGAGCTTCGATGCCCGTGACTTCATCCAGGATGCGCCCGGTTTCGAGACCGGAGTCGGCTATCGCTGGTCGCCCCGCATGACGCTGCAGGGCTTGTTCCTCGCAGCGCCCACCAAGCGTGACCTCGCCGGCGAGCCCGACCACATCTTCTCGTGGGCCGGCGCCGATCTGCGCTGGACGTTCCGCGAGCCCTCCGATCGCGTCGTGCCCTACCTGCTGACGGGTTTCGGATTCGGCCGTTCGATCGGCGACTTGACCGGCCTCAACGAGCGCGGCGCCCCGAGTCTGGGTGTCGGCGTCCAGTACAACCTGCTCGGCAACCAGCGCACGTACCTCAAGTTCCAGGCGCGTGACGTGATGATGCGCGAGTCGGGAGCATCCTCGATGAGTCACCACGTGAGCGCGACGCTCGGCCTCTCGTATGCATTCGGCGGCAAGTCCAAGGACCGTGATCTCGACGGCGTGCGTGATTGGGCCGACCAGTGCGCGGACACGCCGGTCGGCGCCAAGGTGGATGCCAAGGGCTGTCCGATCGACTCCGACGGCGACAAGGTGTTCGATGGCCTCGACAAATGCGAGGGGACGCCGCGCGGCTGCGAGGTGGACCCGAAGACGGGATGCATCATCGACACCGATGGCGACGGCATCTGCGACGGCCTCGACAACTGCGCCGATACGCCCAAGGGAGCCAAGGTCGACGCGCGCGGCTGCCCGATCGACTCCGACGGCGACAAGGTGTTCGATGGCCTCGACGCCTGTGAGAACACGCCGAAGGGCGCCGAGGTGGACGACAAGGGTTGCCCGAAGGACACCGACGGCGACGGTTCGCCCGATGGCCTCGACCAGTGCCCCAACACGCCGGCGGGCCTCAAGGTCGATCCGAACGGCTGCCCGATCGAAGTCAGCGAGCGCGAGACGCAGCTGCTCGACATGGGGCTGATCCGCCTGCAGGACGTCAACTTCGATGTCGGCAAGGCGGTCATCCTGCCCGAGAGCTTCAAGGTGCTCGATGACGTCGCCCTGATCCTGCTCCAATACCCGGCACTCAAGATCGAGATCGGTGGCCACACGGACAACTCGGGCGGCGCGGACAAGAACCAGAAGCTGTCCGAGATGCGGGCCAAGTCGGTGCTCGGCTACCTCGGGCAGAAGTTCCCGACGCTCGACACCAGCACGTTCACGGTGGTGGGCTACGGGCAGAGCCAGCCGGTCGCCTCCAACGCCACGGCGCTCGGCAAGGCCAAGAACCGCCGCGTCGACTTCAAGGTGTTGAACGCCGACGTGCTCAAGGTCGAGCGCGAGAAGCGTCGGTTCCTCAAGAAGGGCGAGGCGACGCCGGGCAACTGACGTACGACTGGCTCGGAGTCGGTTGAAATTGAGCCCCGGGGCGCGACTTGCGCTCCGGGGCTCATGGCGTGAAGGCGGTTCCGGGCGTGCGATCGAGAGTGCTTCGCTGTGAGCTTCAGTCACTTCCGGCCAGATTCCGAGGCAGCCTTACAACCGGGCGAGGTCCAGATTTTCGATTGGACGACCATCAGACTTGCAATCAGACGATAGCTAGACTTTCATCTGGACGACATGAAACCTCCCTGATCCATCCACGCGGTGCGGAAGCCAGGGTACTGACCGCGCTCACCGACAGCCCGGTGGTGCTGATCCATGGTCCTCGGCATTGTGGCAAGACGACTCTCGCGCAAGCGATCGGCGGCGAGCAGGGACGTTCCTACCTGTCCTTCGACGATGCAAGCACGCGCGCCGCGGCGACGACCGATCCGACTGGATTCATCGAGCGCCTTCCGAGCAAGGTCACCCTCGATGAGGTCCAACGCGTCCCTGAATTGTTCACCTCGATCAAGCTCGTCGTGGATCGCGACAGAGCTCCCGGACGGTTCCTGCTGACGGGTTCCGCGAACGTGCTGACGCTGCCGCGGCTGTCCGACTCTCTTGCTGGACGCATGTCCATCCAGCGACTGCACCCACTCTCACAAGCCGAACTGAACGGCGTCGAGCCGCGGTTCATCGACCATCTGCTCGAAGGCCGGTTCGCTCTGGATGAGAGACCCCGGCTGGGTCGAGAGCTGGCCGAGCGCGTCGTACGCGGTGGCTACCCTGCCGCGCTGATCCGGCACGACCCCGCGCGAGCACGCGAGTGGTACCTGGACTACGTCGAGACCATCATCCAGCGCGACGTGCGCGAACGGGCTCGGATCACATCGCGGGCGACTCTGCCGCGCCTCTTGCAACTCGCTGCCAGTCAGACCGCCCGATTGCTCAACGTGAGTGCGCTGGCGAGTTCCTTCCAACTGAGCAGACCGACGATCCAGAACCATCTCGTACTGCTCGAACGCATCTTCCAACTCGACCGATTGGAGCCTTGGCACCGCAGTCGACTCCAACGGCTCGTTCACACGCCGAAGCTGCACATCGGCGATACCGGGATCGCAACCGCACTCCTCGGCCTCGACGCGAACTTGCTCGAGTCCGATCGTGACTCGCTGGGGCATCTCCTCGAGAGCTTCGTCTACCGGGAACTCATCCGGCAGGCGAGCGGGCGGCCCGACCGCATCCGCTTCTACCACTATCGAGAGAAGGACGACTACGAGGTCGACATCGTGCTCGAGAGTGGTGATCGAGTCGCCGGCCTCGAAGTGAAGGCGGGGGCCTCCGTCCGAAGCGAGGACTTCCGTGGGCTGCGCCGCCTGGCGACGCACTGCGAGGGGCGGCTCACCGCAGGAGTCGTGCTCTACGACGGAGAGCGCGTGTTGGGATTCGGCGACCGGCTGTTCGCCGTGCCGCTCCGCAGCATCTGGGAGACGAAGTGAGCGCAAGTCGGAGGGCTGCCGATTCAGTCACTCCGATTGAAGTGATTGCCACCGGAGTCATCGGGTAGCGGCATGCGACTACTATTCGTGCGCCACGGTGAGAGCGAGGCGAAAATCGATCGCGTGTTCTCCAATCGAGGCTGGAGACATCCGCTCACCCCAACTGGGCTCGAACAGGCTCGGGCGCTTGCCGAGCGCCTCGCTGACCAGGATGTCGTCGCGATCTTCAGTAGTCCGCTTCGTCGCACAATGGAGACGGCTGGGATTCTAGCGGCTCGGCTGAGCGTGCCGCTTCAGTCCGAAGCTGCGTTGATCGAACACGACGTCGGCGAACTCGAGGGCATGACCTACGACGAGTGTGGGGCCCGATTCACGGAAGTCATGCGTCGCTGGGCCCAAGGCGACCTCGACGCCTGAATACCCAGGGGAGAGAGTCGTCGGGACCTGGACCACCGTTTCGCCTCACTCATGGAGCGCATCGTGAGCGAGTTCGAATCACGGCCCGGCGCCCTGGTTCTGGTCAGCCACGCTGGAGTGCTTGGATGCGTGCTCCCGAGCGGTCTCGCGAACATCTCGCCAGGTTTCGCCGCGAGCCGTGCGCTCGAGTTCACCGCCGTCGTTGAGGCGGAGCTGACCTCCGGCCGCCTCCACTGCGTGCGATGGGGCGACACGCCAATCGACTGATGCGTCGCCCCATCGCCTCACCGCTTCTGCGTCGGCTGCACAGCCACCTCGTCAGGCCGCCTCATCGCGATTCCACATGCGGTAAAGCGCGGGGAGCACGAGCAGGGTGAGCAAGGTCGAGGAGATGATGCCACCGATCACCACCGTGGCGAGCGGGCGCTGGACCTCGGCTCCCGTCCCGGTGGCCAGCGCCATTGGCACGAATCCCAGCGAGGCGACGAGTGCGGTCATCAGCACCGGCCGCAGGCGTGTCTCACAGCCCTCGACGAGTGCCTCCACCAGTGGTTTCCCGGAGCGGCGCAACTCACGGATGAAGGAGAGCATCACGACGCCATTCAGCACCGCCACGCCCGACAAGGCGATGAATCCCACGCCCGCGGTGATGGAGAACGGAAGGCCACGAAGCGCGAGTGCCAGGATCCCTCCCGTCAGCGCCAGGGGTACGCCGCTGAACACGAGCACGGCATCCTTCACCGAACCGAACGCAGCGAAGAGCATCAGGAAGATGAGCAGCAGCGCGAGTGGCACGACGATCATCAGCCGATTGCGCGCGGCGATCAGATTCTCGAACTGCCCGCCCCACGTGAGCCACGTGCCGGTCGGTACCTTCACCTGGCTGGCGATGCGCGCCTGTGCATCCTGCACGAAGCTGCCGATGTCGCGGCCGCGCACGTTGGCCTGCACGACCACCCGACGCTTGCCATCCTCGCGGCTCACCTGATTAGGACCCTCGACGATCCGCATCTGCGCCAAAGACGAGAGCGGGATGAACTCCGTTTGTTCCGAGTGCGCATCACCCGAGCCGGCCAACTGAGCGCTGCGCGCCGTCGTCCGCACCGGCACCGGCAGTGATGACAGCACGCCCATGTCTCGGCGCAGGCGCTCGGGCAATCGGATCACGATGTCGAATCGGCGGTCGCCCTCGAACACCTGGCCCACTTCACGGCCGGCGAGCGCGGTTCGAATCACCGACTGCACATCGGCGATATCGAGGCCGAATCGTGCCACCGTGGCTCGATCGATCTCGACCACGAGGTTGGGCAGGCCAGTCACCTGCTCCACGCGCACGTCGGCGGCTCCGGGCACACGACTCAGCACGCCTTCAATCTGCTTAGCCGAGCGCAGCATCACGTCGAGGTCATCGCCGAACACCTTGACCGCCACATCGCTCCGAACTCCGGCGATGAGTTCGTTGAATCGCATCTCGATGGGTTGGGTGAACTCGTAGTTGTTTCCGGGAACCTGAAGCAATCGTGCCTCGATCGCGGCGACCAAGGAGGCTTTCCTGCGCTTTGGGTCCGGCCACTCCTCGCGGGGTTTGAGGATCACAAACACGTCCGCAACGCTGGGGGGCATCGGGTCGGTGGCCACTTCGGCCGTGCCGATCTTGGCGAAAACAAACTCGACCTCACCGAAGCTCTTCACCGCCTTCTCCACGTCGCTCTGCATGCGCACCGCCTGCTCGAGACTCGTGCCGGGGATGCGCAGCGCGTGCACTGCGACGTCGCCCTCGTCCAGCTTGGGCACGAACTCGCTCCCGAGCCTGCTGGCTACGAGCACACAAGCGGCCGACAGCACGCCCGCGCCGAGCACCACCCAGCGACGCTGGGCAAGCGCCCACTGAAGTGTGGGGCGATACGCGCGATGCACGACGCGCAGTATCGGGCTCTCCTTTTCCGAGACCTTCGAACGCAGGCACAGTGCGATCATCGCCGGCACGAACGTGAACGACAGCACCAGCGCACCGAGGAGTGCCAGGAGAACCACCTGCGCCATCGGACGGAACATCTTGCCCTCGACGCCGGTGAGCGACAGGATCGGCAGGTACACGATCATGATGATCGCGACGCCGAAGAACGTTGGGCGCGCGACCTCTCGGGCGGACACGAACGCCACCGTCATGCGTTCGCGAAGATCCAGCCCTCGCCCGAGTTCTGCCGAGCGGTGCCCGAACCGACGCAGGATGTTCTCCACCATCACGACTGCGCCGTCCACGATGATCCCGAAGTCGAGAGCGCCGAGGCTCAGGAGGTTGGCGCTGATCTTCCACTCGACCATTCCCGTCACGGCGAACAACATCGACAGCGGGATGATCAGCGCCACGGTCAGCGCTGCGGTGAGGTTCCCAAGCAGCAGGAACAGCACCAGGATCACCAGTCCGGCGCCTTCGAGGAGGTTCTTCTTCACAGTCTCGAGGGTGGCATCCACGAGGCGAGTGCGGTCGTAGACAACCTTGGCGACGACGCCGGGCGGCAGCGACTTGCCTACCTGGTCCAAGCGTTCGGCCAGGCGGCGAGACACAATGCGACTGTTCTCGCCGACCAGCATGAACGCAGTACCGAGCACCACCTCGCGGCCGTTCTCGGTGGCTGCTCCGGTGCGTAGCTCACTGCCACGCTCGACATCGGCCACGTCGCTGACGCGAATCGGGATGCCATTGCGGCTGGCGACCACGATCTGACGAATGTCGGCGACGCCCGCGAGCTGCCCCGGAGAACTCACCAGATACTGCTCGCCTTTGTGTTCGATGAAGCCGCCGCCGGCGTTCTGGTTGTTGTGGTCCACGGCCATCATCAAGTCGTGGAACGTCAGCCCATATGCCTGCATGCGTGCCGGGTCGGGCAGCACGTGGTACTGCTTGCGATAGCCGCCGATGGTGTTGATTTCAGTCACACCCGGCACGTTGCGCATCTGCGGCTTCACGATCCAGTCTTGGATCTCTCGCAGATCGATATCATCGTACGGTGAGCCGTCCGGCTTGCGAGCCCCTTCGTTGGCTTCGACGGTCCACATGAAGATCTCGCCGAGCCCGGTGGCGATCGGGCCCATGCTCGTTTCCACGCCATCTGGCAGCGCGGCCCTCGCCTCCTGCAACCGCTCATTGATGAGTTGTCGGGCGAAGTAGATGCTCGTGCCGTCCTTGAAGACGACGGTCACCTGGGACAGGCCGTAGCGCGATAGTGAACGAGTGCTTTCGAGGCCCGGTAGCCCTGCCATCGCAGTCTCGATCGGGAAGGTGATGCGCTTCTCGACGTCGATCGGCGACAGTCCGTCGACGACCGAGTTGATCTGCACCTGCACATTGGTGATGTCCGGCACGGCGTCGATCGGCAAGCGCGTGAAATTGAGTGCGCCGAGTACGGCCAGCGCGATTGCACCACCCACCACAAGCCAGCGCTGCTCCAGGCTGAACCTGAGAATGCGATCGAAGATCGTCTTGCTCTCGTGCGGCGCCCCAGGGCTAGTGGTCATGGGACGCTCCCGCCTTGCCCAGCTCCGCCTTGAGCAGGAACGTATTGCGCGTGGCGATGCGGGCGCCGGCCTCAAGGCCCTCGAGGATCTCGACCAGGCGTCCGTCAGTGCGCCCGAGCGTGACGGGCTGCACCTCGAACTCATCACCGATCGAGCGGAACACCGCCGGCCCATCGGTCATTCGCACGATTGCATCCTCTGGGACAGCGACGGCGACACGGACGCTCTCGACGATGACATCGACCGTGACGAAAAGCCCTGGCTGCCAGCGCCCGCCTCGGTCAGCGAGAACAATGCGGCCGTGCGCCACACGCGTGTCCTTTTCGAGGATGGGCCCGACGTAACTGACCCGGCCCTCGGTTCTGAGGTCGGTCTGCGCCTCGGAGCGCATCATCGCGCGTTGTCCCGCACGAATGCGGCCAGCGAGATGCGAGGGAATGGGGAAGTCCACCCACACGCTGCTCAGATCGGCGACCGTGTAGAGCGACTGATCGGTGCTGACCACCTGCCCCACTGCGGCATCGCGCGAGACCACGGTGCCCGAGGTCGAGGCGACGATCGAGTAATCTGCGAGACTCTCGTTGCTCTGCACCACGGCGAGCACGTCGCCTACGCGCACAGTTGCGCCCAACTGCTTGCGCATCTCGCGCACCATTCCCGGAAAGCGTGGCCGCACCAGTACTGCGCGCTCCGCGTTGAGGCGTACCTCTCCCGGCGTCGCCACGGACACATCGAGGTTCGCCGGCGCTGCGGCGGCGATCTCGATACCCGAGGACTTCACTGCTTCCGCGCTCAACGTGATGCGGCTCTCCACTTGCTCGAACGACCACTCGTGTATGCCGCCTGCTTCGAGCTGGATCTGCGCTGTGAATGAGTGGGGCTCGCCGATCACCTGCTCGCTGTGCAGGTGGTCGCCGTCGGTGCGGAACGTGACCTCCTCCTCGCGGTTACCGAACCGCGTGAGGCGCACGATGAGGCGTTCGGACGTGGGCACGATGGTTGCGCCCTTGGCATCCAGCAGATAGCCGCGGAAGGACGGGCTGCCGTCGTCCTCGCTGATCGCCAGCTCGAAGCGCGTGGAGCCGGTCTCGAAGAGTCGGCCGCCATGAGGCCCACGGGCCTGTTCCTCGGGGTGTTCGTCGCCATGCTCCACCTCAGAGGCCGGCCTGCCGCCACCGCAGCCCACGAGTCCGGCCGACATCAGCAGCAGCAGTACCGACGCCATCGCGCGGCAGCGCGTGAACATCCGATCCCATGCGAAGCGTCCCACTAATTGCCCCCTTCGGCGCCAGACGCGTCGAGCGCCCGTCCGAGCAGCTGTTCGAGTTCGACGCGCGCGAGCCATGCTTCGCGTTCCGCGTCCACGATCGTGAGGTCGGTCTCCAGCACGCCGCGCTGCGCGTCGAGGAACTCGACGTAGCCGAGTCGGCCGCCGAGATAGGCCGCGAGCACCTGCTCCAGGGCGAGCGCCGCACTCGGGCGTACGTCCGTGAGCAGGGCATCCAGTGCCGCACTCGCGGCGACCAGTCGCTCGCGCGTCGCCAGCATCGCCGTACGCGAGAGCCGAGTGGCCTCTTCGACGCCGGCTTCAGCGGAGAGGATGCGTGCATCGGCGGCCGCAATCGCCCCCGTGCGACGATTCCAGATCGGCAACCCGGCGCGCACGGCGACGATCACTCCGGTCGCCGATCCTTCCGCGAACTGGCGCAGCCCGCCGCTCAGTTCGAACTCGGGGCCGCGCTCGGCGCGGGTCAGCCGCCGTTGTGCCTGCTGCATCTCGACTTCGCCGCGCGCAAGCTGCACCCATGGGTGCGCCGTGGCCTCCAGCGCCAAGGCCGCCGCCTCGGGTACGCCTCGGGCGGACGGAGCGGGCAGCAGCAATCTCCCGATCGAGTCGGCCAGAACTCCGCACGCACTGGCGAGCTCGATGCGACTGGCGCGAAGTGCAGCTTCTGCTCGTGAGCGCTCCACCCGCCGCAACCCGGCCTGCGCCACAGCGCGCGTCCGTTCCACGATGGGCGCAGCGCCCTCGCGGTGGCGCCTTTCGGCGGCCGCGATCGCCCGTTGAGCGAGCGTCTCCGCTGCACCGAGTCGGTCGACTCGCTCCTGTTGGGCCCAGGCCTCGACGAAGCGTGTCGAGGTCTCGGTGATCAACTGACGCGCGATGAGATCGCCATCGCGGTCCGCGAGCTTCAGTCCGGCGTCCGCGATAGCGCGCTGGGCGCTGCGCAGGCCGCCGCGCGCGAACCCCTGCGCAAGTCCGAACGTGGTCTCCCGCAACCCGGCGGGCAGAGAGCCCCCGAAGTTCTCCAACGCGACAGTGAGCGAGGGGTCCGGCAGTCGCCCCGCGTCAAGACGCACTGCGCGCGCGGCGGCCGAGCGCTGCAGTGCTCCGGTGAGCAATGGGTGTCGCTCAAGCGTGAGTCGCGTTGCCTCTTGCAGTGTGAAGAAGACGGAGGAGTCCGCAGCGACTGAGGCTTGCGCCCACGCCGTGCGGAGCGAGCACAGACAAGCAAGCGGGAGGGCGATTCCGAGGAACAGGACGCGGCCCGGAATTCTTGGTGACATGGATCCAACCCTTCATGTTCGGTCGATGGAGAGCAGCCCGCGCCCGGAGGTCGGGGGGCCAGGAACCGAGAAGGGATTCGATCAGATCCGGAGGAAATCGCCTCGGGGGGCGTGCGCGCGCGGCGGTGCGCCGCGGGAGCCAGCTGTGTATGCCGCGACGTGTGGTGGCGCGGCCGGTCGCGTGCTCACGAGGTGGTCGAACAACGCCGGCAGTGTGAGAGGTGATGCCTCATCCGGACGCGCGTGACCTGCCTCGACCACCGCGTAGTCGTCGCATCCGTGCGCTTCGTGAAACGCAGCCGGACTGGCGGGCTCCTTCGAGCAGGGCCGCTCCGTGGCACAGGCGTTGCCAGCCGGTTCGACGCGCACGACACCGTCGGCCTCGACACAGATCGACAGCCCGGCCGGCCGGATCGCGCTGGTGAGGGCGGCGAGCAGCAGCGTCAGATGAAACAGGGTGCGCAGCATCCGCGCAATGTCCGTGGTGTTCCGCCTCAAGGTCAAGTCCCTCGATCCATGGTCAGCCGAAATTCACCGTGCCCGGTCGAATGATCGGTAGTTCGGCCGCCTACCCTCACGTCTTCTGCTTCTTCTTCTCCGCCGCCGGGAACAGCACGTTGTTGAGGATCAGGCGATAGCCCGGTGAGCCGGGATGACGATCGAGCTTGGTCTCGGGGTCACCCACCATGTGCTGGTAGTCCTCGGGGTCGTGTCCGCCGAGGAACGTGAACGTGCCGCGGCCGAACTGTCCGTGCAGGTACTTCACCTCGTCGGTGTTCTCCACCTCGCCGAGCACGGTGACGCCGGGCTTGAGCTTGGAGCGACGGAAGCCGGTCGACTGGCCGAGGAACTCGGCGACCGCGCCGACATGGTTCTGCACCAGCATGGTGGGCACCG
>JAYWEM010000062.1:0-11273 GCA_043779265.1 bacterium
GCCGCGCGCGACTCGATCTCGGAGGATCCGTGAGCGCGGTGCTCGAACTTCTCGATCGCAAGTTGCGGGACAGCAGCGTGAAGCTCGAGACGAATCTCGCGCCCGAACTGCCCCAGGTGAACGCCGATGCCGATCAAATGCAGCAGCTCATCTTGAATCTGGCGATGAACGGCATCGATGCGATGACCGAGGGCGGCCGGCTGCGCGTGGATCTGGCTCGCGTCGAGTGGACGCCGCCGGGCGGCACAGCCGGGGCGATCGCCTGCGTGCGACTCGATGTCGCCGACACGGGGACGGGGATCGCACCCGAGGACTTGGACCGCGTGTTCGACCCGTTCTTCACGACCAAGGACGCCGGGCGTGGCACCGGCCTCGGATTACCCGTGGCGCACTCGATCGTCGAGGAGCACGGCGGTTGGTTCGACGTGGAGTCGAAACGGGGCGAGGGGAGCCGATTCAGCGTCCTGATCCCCGTCGCACTCCGCGAGCGGCGCAAGCGGGCCCCGAGCGCGTGGGATGATCTCCCGAGCCTGTTCGCCGCCGGCTTGAACAAGTCGGTGCTCGAGAAGCAGAAGAAGCAAGAGCAGGAGAAGAAGGACGAAGAGCGTGTCTCGAAGCGAGCGCGCTCGACCGACCCCTCGGAGTCCCCCGAGGATGACCCCGGAGCGCGTGCGTGAGTGACGAGAGGATCCTGGTGGTCGAGGACGATGCGGACATGCGCCTCCTGCTCGAGGAGGAGTTGACCGCCGCGGGCTACGACGTGCTCGTGGCGGCCGATGGCAACGAGGCGCTCGCTCGGCTGCAGCGCCACGCCGTCGATCTCGTGCTCACCGATCTCGCGATGCCGGGCATGCGCGGCGAGCGTCTGCTGCAGCAGGTGAGGGCGTGGGACGCGAACGTGCCGGTGATCATCATGACTGCGTTCGGCAGCATCGAGTCGGCGGTCGAGGCGATGCGAGGCGGCGCGCGGCACTACGTGACCAAACCGTTCCGGCTCGAAGACATGCTCGGCACCATCCGCGCCGCGCTCGAGGAACGCCGGGTGAAGTGGTCGGCGAACGACGAGACGCGCTCCGAGGCGGAGGAGCCGACCGAGTTCGTGCTCGCGAGCGAGAGCATGCGGCGCGTGTACGAGCGAGTGGAGCGAGCGGCCGCCGTCGATACGCCGGTGCTGATCCGCGGCGAGAGTGGGACGGGCAAGGAGTGGTTGGCGCGCGCCGTCCACCGCGGGAGTCCTCGCTGCGACAAGGTGTTCCTTCCAGTCAACAGCTCGGCCATCCCCGACACGCTGCTCGAGAGCCTGCTGTTCGGACATCGCCGCGGAGCCTTCACCGATGCGCGTGAGGACCGCACGGGGCTGCTGCAACAGGCCGAGGGCGGCACGCTTTTCCTCGACGAGGTCGGCGACATGTCGATCGGGCTTCAGGCCAAGCTCCTGCGCGTGCTCCAGGAGCACGAGATGCAGCCGCTCGGCGCGCCGGCGCCCATTGCGGTCGATGTCCGCGTCGTGGCCGCGACCCATCGCGACCTGGTCGCGATGTGCGCCGATGGCCGCTTCCGGGAGGACCTCTACTACCGACTCGCCGTGATCCCCATCGAGGTGCCGCCACTGCGTGAGCGGCTCGAGGACATCCCGCCGCTGGTGCAGCACTTCCTCGCGCGCCACGGCCGTCGGCTGGGGCGCGAGCAGGTCGGCGTGAGCCACGAGGTGCTCGAGCTGATGCGGCGGCATACCTGGCCCGGCAACGTGCGCGAACTCGAGAACGTGGTGCAGCGCGCTCTCGTGCTCGGACGTGGCGAGGTCATCGGGCTCAAGGACCTGCCCGAGTCGATGTGGAGCGAGCGTCGTCCGGTCGTGCCCGACGAGGTGCGCTCTCTCTCGGAAGTCGAGCGCGAACAGGTCGAGCGTGCGATGCGCGCTTCGCGCCGCAACAAGTCCGCGGCGGCAAGATTGCTCGGACTCGACCGCAAGACGCTCTACCGCAAGCTCGAGCTGTACAGGATCCGCACCGAGTCCTGAGTCGTCCCTTCGTGGGACACCTGTGGCGGAACGCCCCACCTCAACTCGGGGCGATTGGTCCGCGATCGTCTGCCGGACTGCCGCCGAATGCGCATTGGCGTGCACTTGAGCCGATCGAATGCGCGGCACGCCGCTTGCGATGAGTGTTCCGTGGTCCTCGTCGGTCGCCGCCTCTCAGGGGAGGGGGCACCCGAGGGAACGCGAAGCCCTCGCGCATCCGAGGCCCATCGAGTGCAAAGGGGCGCCCGCTCATGACGGGCGCCCCTGCACCGTCCCCATCGTGAAGGCTCTGTCCCGAGAGGATCCGGATGAGCAACGAGGAACGGAATCCACCCCCGCCGCCACTGCCCACGCTGTCTTGGGCCGAGGTCCGCGAACCGGGCTGCTACCTGCACCAGGCGAGCGGCATGCTCACACGCCTCGGGCCGGATGAAGTCGCGGAGCGCGAATCCGGATCCGCATGGGCTTCGGATCAGCCGGTGATCCAGCTCTCCGCTCGTCCGTCCGAACCACTCGAGGAACTCAGACGCATCGCGGGCGCGCACGGTTTGCGCGTTCGCTTCTGAATCCCGTTCGAATCGAACCCGAATCCCCGAACCCAGAATGAGGTCCCGATGAAGCTTCGTCACTTGTCTGCTCTACTCCCGATCGTCCTGTTGCTCGCCACCGGTTGCGCCCGCAAGTCGGTTCAGGCGCCGCCTGCAGCGACCCCGGTTCGCACCGAGACGCCGACCACGCCGGCCACCACGCCCTCGACCCCGGCGCCGACCACAACCGATTCGTTCAGCTCGGCGAGCGCCTACTTCGGCTATGACTCCTCGGTGCTCGATGCGGCCGCGCGCGCGACGCTCGATCGCAGCGCCGAGTCACTCCGCCGCATGCCGACCGCGCGCCTCGTCATCGAGGGGCACTGCGATGAGCGCGGCACGGTCGAGTACAACCAGGCCCTCGGCGAGCGCCGTGCCCTGGCAGCGCGAGCGTATCTCGAGGCGGCCGGTGTCGAGGCGTCGCGGATGCGCGTTGTGTCCTTCGGCAAGGAGCGCCCATTCGAGGCAGGTTCCAACGAGTCGGCGTGGTCGAAGAACCGCTGCGCCCATCTCGTCCAGGAGTGACGCTCAGCGTTCGGGTGCGCCGGGTTCGCCGAAGTACCCGCGCATCAGCTCGCTGAACCAGACCGGCTCGAGAACCGCACGCGGCGCGTCGAACACGCCCGCGTGCGGTTTGATGTCGAGCACCGGTGTTCCCTCGAGCGCATCGAGCCCACGCACGCGCAGACCACCCGGCTCGAGCCCGACGATCGCGACGGTGGTGATACCGATCGGATTGGGGCGCATGCGGCCGCGTTGCGCGAACACGCCGAGCCGCGGCAGATCGGTGCGGCCACGCGGATGCCTCCGCCAGTCCTCGGGCGGGGCTTCGCCGGTGGGATCGCGATCGAGCCAGGTGATCACGACGACGTGCGACCAGGCTTCGAGCCCCGCGAGTCCGCTTCGATAGGCGGGCTCGAGCACGATCTCGGACTCGAGCGAGCCCCAGTCCGCATCACGGGCATCGTCGCGACCACTGCGCACGTGGCCGATCGGTTTCAGGTGAATCTCCATGAAGGCGCAGTGTAGAGCGGGCGGGTCGCTCGGGCACCTGCAGCGGGGTGGCCGAAGTGCGAAGGGCTTCTGGAGCAGGAAGGCGGAAGAAGCCCGGAGGGAGGAGCGGAGGTGACAGGAAGTCACCGCAGCGACGCTGAGGCCACCCCGCTGCAGGTGCCCGAGCGCGACCATCCACTCTGCGACCAAAGCGTCTTGACCGTGCGCGACCGCAGGTGCACTGTGCCGCTCGAACATCTCCCAGGTGCCCGCGCGTTGCGGGTGAAAAGGGAAGCGGGTGAGATCCCCGCACGGTCCCGCCACTGTGATGGAGTGGCGCGCCAAGAAGGTCACGGTCCCGGTAACGGGGTCGGAAGACCGGCGCGCTGCGAGCGAGGCAGTCGCCGCGCTCGACCTCCTCAGTCAGGAAACCTGCCCAGGAGCCATCGTCGCCGCCGCCTCGGAAGAAGGCGTGCGCGGCTTCGGGCAGCCGTCTTCGCACTCGGCCCCGTCTCCGCGTCACTCGACTTCGGAGACGGGGCCGGATCGCATCCGGTGCGAAGGACGCCGTGATCGTCACGCTCTTGCTCGCTACCCAACTCGCCGCGGACTCGCTGCCGCGCCCGGTCGTCACGTTGCCCGAGGTCCGGGTGACGCGGGAGCGCGTGCTCTCCGAGGCTCGCCGCCGCACGCCCACCGCGTTCGTCACCGACGTCGACGTGGCGGCTGGCCGCACCACGCTCACTTCGCTGCCCGAGCTGTTGCAGCAGGAGGCGAGCGTTCGCGTGGTGCAGTACGGCGGGCTCGGCGCCTTCAGCATGCTGTCGCTGCGAGGCGCACCGCCCGGACAGGTGAGCGTGTACCTGGATGGCCTGCCGCTCACGTCGGCGGCGCACGGCGTCGCGAATCTGTCCGATCTGCCCGCCACGCTGCTCGAACGGATCGAAGTGCACCGCGGGCTCTCGCCACTGGGCCTCGGCGTCGCCACCCCCGGCGGCGCGGTGAACCTGGTCACCGGCACGCGCGCGCGAGGCGCCACGCTCCGCGCCGCAGCGGGCTCGTTCGGCACGCGCGAGAGTTCGGGCGGATGGGCGGGCGCGCGTGGCGACTGGAGCGCGCTCGCCCATGCGGGCCATCAGGGTTCCGATGGCGACTTCCGCTATCACGACGACAACGGCACGCCGCAGAACACGCTCGACGATGAGATCAGCACGCGCGTCAACGGCCGCTTCGATGCCGCGAGCGCTCTGGCGCGCGTGGCGTGGACTCCGCGTGTCGGTGCCTCCGTCTCGCTTCGGGCCGAGGCGTTCCATCGTGCTCAGGGCGTCCCGGGTGTGGGAGCCGTGCCCGCGTTGCACCCGAGGCTGTCGTTCGATCGGATGCAATGGGTCAGCGAGGCCAAGTGGGCGGCCTCGGATGCCGCGCCTTCGCTGACCGTGCGCGCCAGTGCGCAGCGCTCGAGGTCGCGATTCCGTGACCGCGAGGCCGAGTTGGGCTTCGGCGTCCAGGACACCGACGAGCGATTCCGAGACGACGGCGCCTCGATGGAGTGGGCGAGTCCCGCCACTTGGCCGCACGTCTCGGCCAGCGTCGGCAGCGCGCTGCGACGAGAGCGCGCCGAGCCCTCGTCGCCGAGTGAGGGTCTGCGCCTGCCGCCCCCGAGCACGCGCCAGTCGGAGGCCGTGTGGGCCTCCGTGCAACTCCGGTTCGCCAGTGAGCGCGTCCTGATCCACGGGGCGCGTCGCTGGGACCGGCAGTTCGATGCCATCCGTTCCACCACCTCGAGCGGTGGCGCGCGCGCCTCCGACCGTCAACGCACGCTCGACACCCCGCAGGTCGGTGTGCGCGTGGCGCTGCCGCTCGAGTTGGAAGCGAGGGCCAACTGGGCCGAGGCGGCGCGTGCCCCAGGGTTCTTGGAGCTCTTCGGCAATCAGGGCCTGGTGAGCGGCAGTCCGACGCTGGCGCCCGAGCGAGGCGAGAGCTGGGATGCGGGCGGAGCCTGGCGTGGCGCTCGAGGCGCCTGGCGCGCGAGCGCCGAGTGGGCGCACTTCGAGAGCCTGGCGCGCGACCTGATCGTGTTCCAGCGCGTCGGCCCCACCGCGACGCGCGCCACCAACGTGGCGAGGGCTGCGCTCCGAGGCGAGGAACTCAGCGCACGCCTCGCGCATCCGAGGCTCGCGATCTCGGGCGCATCGAGTTGGCTCTCGGCGCTGCAGACCGAGGACCCCTCGCTCTATCGCGGCCGCCGTCTGCCGCAACGACCCTCCCGGCAGTCGAGCCTGCGCGCCGACGTGCCCGCTGGGCCGTTCTCGTTCTCGGCCGACGTGCTGCATCTCGGCGACGACTACCTCGATCCCATCAACTTCCGCCGCGTCCCCAGCCGCACGCTGATCGGCGCTTCGGTCTCGGCCCTTTGGCGTCAGCACCGCGTGGCGCTCGAGGGCCGCAATCTCGGCGATCGCCGCGCCGAGGACGTCGGCGGCTTCCCCTTGCCCGGCCGCACTCTCGCGATCTCGTTCGAGACGCGTTGGACGGTCCACCCATGAAGGAGCTTCACACCATGCAATCGCCCCTCCACCTCTCGCTCGCGCTCCTCGTGCTCTTGTCCCCGTCGGCAGCCTCGGCGGCGAGCAAGGCGTTCGTATTCGGCACCGACTTCTCGACCGGCTCGCTCAGTTCGGTCGTGACCGCCACCTCGATTCCGAGCTGTGATGTGGCGAGCCCGCACTCGGATGCGCGGTTGCGGTTCTTCGGGGGCCAGATCTACGTGATCAATCGCTTCGGGGCCGACAACATCCAGATCGTGAGCCCCTCGACTCACGCCACCGTGCGTCAGTTCAGCGTCGGCAATGGCGCCAATCCCTATGACATCGCGGTGCTGTCGCCCACGAAGGCGTACGTCACGCGCTACGAGCGTCGCGAGCTGTGGATCGTGAACCCCTCGACCGGCCTCAAGACCGGAGAGATCGACCTCGGCGCCTTCGCCGACGCCGACGGCACGCCCGAGATGGACCGCATCGCCGTCGTGGGTCCGCTCGCGTTCGTCTCGCTGCAGCGGCTCGACCGCAACGGCGGCTTCGTGCCCACCGACAGTTCGCTCGTCGCGGTCATCGACACGCGCACCGACCAGTTGGTGGATTGCGATTCGATCGCACCCGGCGTGCAGGCGATCCATCTGCCGCGCACCAACCCCGTCACCGACTTCGCGTTCGATCGCACCACGAGTCGTCTGCTGCTCGGATGCGCCGGGTTCTTCGGCGCGTTCGATGCCGGCATCGTCGCGATCGACGCCGCTGGGCTGACCTCCACGCAGGTGCTCGCGACCGACGCGGCGCTCGGCGGCGACTGCAATGACCTGGTGTGGATCTCGCCGACGCAGGCCTACGTCATCATCAGCACGCCGTCGTTCGTGACCAAGCTGGTCCGTTGGAACCCCTCGAGCGGTGCGGTCGGACCCACCCTGTTCGACCCGGCGGCGTTCGCCCTGTCCGATGTGGAGTACGACGGCGCGGGGCAGCTCTGGCTGTGCGACAGCCGATTCGTCGGCGGTGCAGTGCGCCGGTTCTCGACCGTCACCGATCTCGCGATCGGTCCGCCCATCGTGTGCACCCTGCCGCCTCAGGGCATCGTGTTCGATCAGGCGAGCGGCCCGATCGCGGGCGTTCCCTTGGGCGGCTCGGCCCTGGCGCTCTCAGCCCCATGGCCGCTCCCGGCAAGGGGTTCCGTGCGCATGGCGCTGACCCTCGCCGAGCCGGGCGAGGCCAGTCTCGAGGTGTTCGATGCCTTCGGCCGCCGGGTTCGAGTGCTAGCCGAGGGAGCGCTGCCGGCCGGTGTGCGCGACGTGGTGTGGGATCTCCTCGACTCGCGCGGCGCCACGGTCGCCGCAGGCGTCTATCTGATCCGGGCACGCACCGGGGCGGGGGAGGCCCGGCAGCGGGTGGTGGTCAGCCGCTGAGAAGACGGTCGCGGTAGTGGGTTCGGGCTGGAAACCTCACTCGCCACAGGACATAATCCCGCTAGCCTGTGCCCCCCGCCGAAGGGCGGCACGGCTCGAACCCGGCCCGTCGGCAAGTGTTCTCGCGCTCGCCAACGGGCCGCTCAGGTCCCCCCGCTCCTCGAAAGCGCACATGTCATCTCGCCCCCACTTCGCGCCCGTGAGTCGTTGCCTGCTGCTCGCCGTGTTCCTCGCCACGCTCCTCGCCGGTGCGTTCGCGCTCGCGCATGAGGCATCGGCTATCAACATGATCCTGCGCTGGACCGCCCCCGGGGATGATTCGACGTTCGGTCGCGCCTCCGAATACGATCTGCGCTACTCGATCCGCGCCTCGCAGTTCCCGAGTCGTTTCTCGACCGCGACGCGCGTACCGACGCCGCTGCCCAGCGAGGCCGGCACGATGGAGGAACTCGTGGTCGCCGACATGCCCGAGAGCACGACCGTCTACTTCGCGCTTCGAACGCGCGATGAGTTCGGCAATTGGTCGATGATCTCCAACGTGCTCGGGTCCTATCCGATCGTCGGCGTCGACGGACAGGTGCAGCGCATCGATTTCTCGGAGCCGCGCCCGAGTCCCGCCTCGAGCCACACGCGATTCACGCTATCGCTGCCGAGGAAGGCGTCCGCCAGCGTCGAGGCGATCGATGTGACCGGCCGACGCGTGCGGCTGATCCAGCGTGGCGAACTCGCCGCCGGCCAGCACACCATGGAGTGGGACCTGCGCGACGAAGCGGGCAACCGCACGCGCCCTGGCGTGTTCTTCATCCGCGCCCGCACCGGCGACGAGGACTTCCTGCGCCGGGTCGTGGTGCTGCGCTGATCGCCCATCTTCGCAGGATGCAGCGGCTGCGATTCGCTGCAACCGCGCTGGCGATCGGCGTCGCGATGAGCGCCCTGCTGGCGGCTGTGGCCCATGCGGCCCCCGCTGTGGTCCCCGCGCTGACCGACTCCACGGCGCTGACCTCGGCCGATTCGGCCCACTTCGCGTCACTGGCCGCGGCTCCCCGTGATCTGCTCGCCGAGGCCCGCGCCGGGTTCACTCCCGAGAACCGCGCCTATCAAGGGCTTCGGGTGTGGCTGCGCATCGCGGGGCCCATCTACGGCGTACTCGTCTCCCTGCTGCTCCTTTTCACCGGTCTCTCGGCTCGGTTCCGTGACATCGCGCATGCGATGGGACGCCGCGGCTATGTGCGCGTGCTCGTCTACTTCACGCTCTACGCCATCGCCGCCACGCTCTTCACGATGCCCCTCGCGTGGTACGAGGAGTTCGCGCTCGAGCATCAGTTCGGCCTGAGCAACCAGTCGCTCGGCGACTGGGCGTTCGACTCGATCAAGGGGCTCACGTTCACCGTGGTCTCGGTCGGGGTCGTGCCGCTGTTGTGGCTGGCCTGGCGCGCGATCGAGAAGAGCCCGCGCGCATGGTGGTTGTGGCTCGCCGCGGGCACGCTGCCGGTGGCACTCGTCACCACGCTGCTCCAGCCGTTGGTGTTCGACCCGCTCTTCAATCGCTTCACCCCGCTCCAGGATGAGTCGCTCCGTCAGGAGATCCTCGACCTCGGCGCACGTGCGGGCATTCCGGGCCGCAACGTCTATCAGGTCGACATGAGCAGCAAGACCAACAAGGTCAACGCCTACGTCAATGGCTTCGGCGCCTCGCAGCGGATCGTGCTATGGGACACGATGCTCCAGCGCATGCAGCGCGACGAGGTGCTGTTCGTGATGGGCCATGAGATGGGCCACTACATGCTGCACCACATCTGGAAGGGCCTGCTGTGGCTGACCTTGGGCGCGTTCGTCGCGTTCGGGTTGATGGCGTGGATGGTGCACGGTGCGTTGCGCATGTTCGGAGTCCGCTGGGGGGTGACGGGCGTGTCGGACTTGGCGGCGCTGCCGCTGATGGTAGCGGCACTGACCGTGCTGGGCTTCGCCGGACAGCCCGCCCTGAACGCGCTCAGCCGACAGGTCGAGCACGAGTCCGACATCTACGCACTCGAGCTGACGCACGACAACGACGCCGGCGCGCGCGCGTTCCTGCAACTGGCGCAGAACAACCGCAGCGATCCCGAACCCGAGCCTTGGGTGCGGACGCTGTTCTACACGCATCCGCCGCTCGCCGAGCGCATCGAGTTCGCCCTGACGTACCGGCCTTGGGCCGAGGGTCGGCCGAACCAGCTCTTCAAGGGCCCGCCGCTCAAGCGCTGACCGCAGTCACCTTCGGGCGCGACTGCCACCACAGCGCGAACATGGCGAGGGCGTACAGCAGCTGCGAGCGATCGGCCCGGCCGCCGCGGTGCTCGGCGAACAGCTTCGCGACCGCGCCGGGATCGAGCGCGCCGGCGGCATCGGCGCCGCTGTCGCGCCACACCGACTCGGCGTAGCGACCGAGGTCGCCTCGAACCCAACGCGCCAACGGCACTGCGAAGCCCTGCTTGGGACGATCGAGTATCCGCGGCGGCAGCCACGGCTCGATGGCGCGTCGCACGATCCACTTGCCGGTGGCCCCTCGCAGCTTGAGCCCGATGGGCATGCTGGCTGCGAACTCGACGAACACGTGCGACAGGAACGGCACACGCACTTCGAGCGAGTGCTGCATGCTGGCGCGATCCACCTTGGTGAGCATGTCGTCCGGCAGTCGCACGACCGTGTCGGCGTAGAGCAGGTCCTCGACCGGGTCGTTGGAGAGGCGTTCGGGGAAGTGGGCGCGCGCCAGGCGCTCGAGTTCGTCGCCCTGCTCGAGCTGCGCGGTGAACTCAGGCCGGTAGAGCGCGGCGCGCACGGCCCGTGGCGCCAGCTGGTACTTGCTGAAGAAGCGCTCGAAGGTCGAGCCCAGCATCGCGTCGCCACTGATCTTGGCGAGGCGCTGGCGCAGGTAGTTCCACTTGGGCAGCGGCAGCGGCGGCAATTGTGCGATGGCGCCGGCGAGTCGGAACGCCGGCAGCCTCGTCTGCACCAGGCGCTCGTTGTAGTGGCGCTCATAGCCCGCGAACAACTCATCGCCGCCATCGCCCGACATCGCCACGGTCACCTGCTCGCGCGCAAGCTGCGAGACGTACCACGTGGGGATGGCCGAAGGGTCGGCGAAGGGCTCGTCGAAGGCGGCGGCCAGGCTCGGCAAGATGGTCGCGGCGTCATCCAACTCGACCACGCGCTCGGTGTGCTGGCACTGGAGATGGGCGGCCACCTGGCGCGCGAAGGGTGACTCATCGGCCTGCGAGTCGGAGAACCCGATGGTGAACGTGCGCACCGGCTCGCGCATGACGCGCGTCATCGCCGCCACCACCGCCGAGGAATCGACGCCGCCCGAGAGGAACGCCCCCAGCGGCACGTCGCTCTGTAGATGTCGCTCGACGCACGCGGTGAACTCGTCACGGAACGCCTCGATCCACTCGGTCTCGGATCTCTCGGGGGCGGGGCGATAGGCGAATCGCCAGTAGCGAGTCGTCACCGGCTCGCCCTCGGGTCCGATCGTCATCGAGCAGCCCGGTGCGAGCTTCACGACCTCGTCGTAGATCGTGTGCGGCGCCAGCACATGGCCGAACGCGAAGTACTCGTCCATCGATCGGGCCCGCGGCGTGAACGACAGCCCCGGCACCGGGTGCAGCGTCTTCAGCTCCGAGCCCCACGCGATGCCGCCTCGTTGCAGCGTGTAGTGGAGCGGCTTGATCCCGAGCGGGTCGCG
>JAYWEM010000063.1:0-11237 GCA_043779265.1 bacterium
CCGAATCCGAAGATCGGATCGCAGTTGCCAGTCAGGCAGCCGTATCGATTATCGCTCGGGATGATCTCGTAGCCCTCGCCGACCGGCACCGGCCCCGGCGTCGGAAGAACGGGCACCCAATCCCCGCCCGAGGTCCGCCGGTGATTGTGCGGATCGAGCGTGCCGTCGCCGCCGAGCAGGAGGAATCGCGAATCCCAGCGGTCATAGCCCCAGCGCACGAACCGCTGGATGCCGACCGGTCCGGGCCGCCCGCCATTGAACTCATCGTAGATGCCCTGCACGGGCGCGGTGACCACCGAGAGCCCCTGCGAGCGTCGCTTGGCCGCGAGCGGAGCCAGCTGCGTCAGCCACGCATCGGGCGCGACGAGCAGGTAATCGCCGGTCGTCTCGGCCCACAGCGAACGGGGCACCACAGCCGAATAGGCCGAGGAAGGCGGGGTCCGGGGCCCGGTCGCCGGATCATACGGGACCTGAACGCCGCCCGCGGCGTAGCGGCGGGGCGTCCCGGCCGCGACCGAGTCCTGGAACTGGATCGAGAGCGTACTGCCGACCGGGATGCGTTGGGCCGCGTCGATCCGGATGCGAACCGGCCGCTCGGGATCGGTGACGTCGTAGACGCGGACCGAGTCGACGCGGAAGCGCTCGAGCAGGACCTGCATCTCGCCGATGGCATCGCCCGTGTTGAGATCGATGGCGTCGTCGACGGCTCGCGTCCGCCGCCAGTAGTTGGCCTCGAACCAGTTGAAGCCGACGCTCGCGGTCGCGTTGGTCGTGGGATTCGGCGGTTGGAATCCGTTCTTGCCCCATTGCCTCAGGAAGTTGGTGCGCCCCTCGGTCAGTGCCGAGCCTCGGATCGAGAGCGTGCTCGTCGCAGGCGCCTTGTTGGACCACCGCACGGAGTCGGCGACGGTGGTCAGCTGGCCACCGCCATTGCGAACCGCCGCCCAGGTGTTGTGCGAGCCGAAGCGCCGTCCCACCCACTGCGTCGTGAACTGGACGAAGCGCGAAGTGTCGATGTCCTGCACCTCGAAACGGATGGTATCGGGCCGGTTGTAGTAGGACGTGATCTCGGTCCAGTGGTAGAGATCGAAGGTCGTATCGGTGGGGCTTCCCACGAACGGCATGTAGGCGGCGAAGTTGCCCTCCCATCGCGTCCGCTGCGGGTAGGAGGCGATCGGCGTGAGTCCGTTGATCCCGCGCCAGCCCTCGCGCATCGTCATGCGGGCGCCGCCCGCGGCCTCGCGCGTGACGTACACCATCTCCGCATCACCCCACTGCCGCTGGTAGGCGCTCGCTCCGGATCGCTCGGCCCAGTTCCTCACATAGATCCAGATGAGGTCGTCGGGTCCGAACACGCCATTGGCGTCGGTGTCCTGGACCTCGAGGGGAAGTTCGATCTCGACGAAGGGCGGCTGGCCGGAAGCGGGCGATGCGATCGGCTCGCGCCGCAGCACGCGGACCTGCGCCACCGGCGTGCCGGTCGGGAATCCGCGGCTCGCCAACTCACTGAACGGCAGGACATGCAGGCCGGTCGTATCGATGCGCACACGAACCTGCGGCTCATGGCTCAGGGAGCGAAGCTCGCCCGGGAGCCGCGAGGCGCCGAAGCCATCGCGCGGACGCTCGCTCGCCGGGCCTCTCGAGCGCCAGTCACGCGCCTGCTCCCAGTTGAGGACGGTCGTCTGGAGGACGGGGTCGATGTGGCGATCGGCCTCGCCCGGGCCAGTGGCCGAGGCGGCACCGGCGGGCACTCCGAAGTCGACGCGCACGATCAGTGAGCCCGTCCGCATCAGGCGCTCGCCGTTGGGGTCGAATCGATAAGGCCGAAGCTCGATCGTCACGAGGCGGCGGCCGCGGAACGACGTGGGAGATCCGAGCACGAACGGCTGCGAGGGCCATACGCCATCCATCTCCGGCGCCATCGCCTCCAGCCCGGGGATGGTGCCGAGTCCGGCGGGGTCTTCGCGGAACACCGGACGACCGGTGATTGCCATCGGAATGCCGCCGCGGACCTCCTCGCCGCTCGCCGTGATCACGCGAGCGCTGGGACGGGCATGCTGGGGAATGGCGAGCAACGCAGCGAAAGCGGGCAGCGAGGGCTTGCCGGGTTCGCCGAGCGTGTGCGCGTCCGCCGGCAGACCGGCGACGCGGACCTGCCCCGAGGGCAGGGGCTCGGTGAACGCGATGGGGGGGGTGGTCACCTCGAGCGTCACGCCCCGGGCATCGGCCGAGACGATGCGGATCGCGCCCGCGTGAGCCGGCTGGACGACGCCAAGGCTCAGGGCGATCGCGGCGACCAACGGGAGGGCTCGGAGGGTGGGGTGCATGCGAGCGGTGAGTCTAGGGACCCCCCCGGGCCCCGGCAAGGCCGAGGCGGCCGAGGTCCGGTCGTCATGTTGTTGTCCGGAGGCTGGTTTCGACCGAGAGCCGCCCGTTAGACTGTTCCACCTCATGAGAACCCTCTCCGTCTCCACAGTCGTCGCGGGGTCCATCCTCGCTCTGTTCGTCCACTCGTCCGTCCTCGCAGCCGCTGCCCGCCCCTCGGCAGTGGCATCGGCCCGCGCTTCCTTCCCCGACAGCATTCTCGCTCGCGTCGATGCCGAGCCCATCACCCGGCGCGAAGTGAACGATGCGATCGTCCGCTTCGGCGCGCACCCGGACTCCCTTACCCCGGAGCAGGCGCGCGAGGTCCTCGACCTCTTGATCGAGCAGCGCCTGCTGGCCCAGCGTGCCAAGCGCGAGAGCTGGATCTGGACGGCCCACGAGAGCCTGACCTTCGAGCAGCATCGTGACCGGCTCACGCTGACGGCAGCGCTCGACTCGGCGGTCGCGGCCCATCGCGCGGAGCGGGCCGCGGCGGGACTTCCCTCGATCGACCAGGACGCGCTCGGCGCCAGTCTGCGCGACTCCACCGTCGCGAGGTGGCGTCCCATCTGGAACGAGGACCTGCTCGCGCGTCTCTATCGCGCATGGCAGGCGATCCCGCGCCCGACCGGAGCGATGAGTGTGATGGAACAGATGCGCATCGCCGGCGCCATGCCCCAGGTGAGCGTGCTGGATTCGGGGATGACGCTGATCACGAGCGAGGTCGGCAGCCTGCTGGCCGGGGACGTGCTGGAGGAATGGCGGAAGCTGAACCCGATCTACCGACCGCGTATCGAGGAGGTCGAGCCGATGCGCGACCTCGCGAAGAACGTGCTGTTCGAGCGCGAACTGCGCCGCCGTGCGGTCGTGCAACGTCTCGAGCTGCAGCCGGCCGTCGCCTCCGAACTGGCCAGCCGCCGCGAGTACCTCGGCATCCAGCACTTCGTGCAACGCGAGATCTACGAGGACCTGCCTCGCGACTCCGCCACGCTCGTCCGCCACTTCGAGTCGAAACCCGAGAGCTGGCGGCTTCAGGGTCAGGCTCGTGTCTTCCAGCTCGTCGTGCCGACCCGGGACGGGGCGATCCAGTTGCTGAGCCAGATCGCGCAGGCCGCCGACGTCGAGACGTTGATCGTGCGCGCGGGACGCCGGGGCCGCGACTTCATCCGCCTCGTGAACACCCAGAACGACAGCGTCATGTACCAACTGGCTCGTCGATTGGGCGCCGGCGGCATCGCGGGGCCCGACTCGCTCGAGGGCGACCCCTCCGACCGCGCCTCCGGCTGGCGTATCGTTCGCGTCATGGACGTGCAGGAGCCGCGGCTGCGGACATTCGAGGAGGCGGCGACGCTGGTGCAGAAGGACTGGTTCGACACCGAGGCCGAGCGCCGCATGCGCGTCCTGCTCGGACGACTGCGCAGCGGTGCACGCATCGAGTACCCGCCCACGGCGACTGCCCGCAAGCGTTAACGCGAAGGAGACCGTATGCACCACCGCATCGCATTGGCCCTGCTCATCGCCGCGATCGGCCTGCCCGCCGGCTCACACGCGGCCGGGCTGCATTTCTCCAGCACGCTGGACACGCTTCGAGCGGATGCGAATGGCTCCTGGTCGCTGCCGCTTCGGATCCGCAACATCGGCACGCATGGGCTCTACGTCGGCAGCCTGTGGATGGAAGTGCGGGATCGATCGGGCAGCCCGCAGCGGATCGACTTCCAGACGCTCGTCCGCGGCATGTCGGCGATCTCGGTCGGCGACTCCAGCGAGCTGCGGGTCTCGGCGCCCGCCTCGATCGAGCACGGCACGGCGCGCGTCCAGCTGGTGGCCCACGATGGCGAACAGAAGCCGCTGCGCGCACAGCTCGAACTGCCCATCTCGGGCGGCGAACTCTCCCGACACACGAGTCGCATGACGCGAGTGCAGGGCAAGCTCGTCGAGTGGGTGCGCGTTCCGGCGGTGGCCAGTGCCATGCCGGCGGCGGGTGCGCCCGGCGTGCTGCTCGTCCACGGCGGCGGCGCCCGCGGCATGTTGCGCATGGCGCTCACACTCTCCGAGCAGGGGATCGACGTCGTGTGCGTGAGCATGCCCGGCTCCGGCGACTCCGAGGGCCCGGCTGACTTCATGGGAGGGGCGAGCGTTCGCGCCGTCTCGATGGCGCTGGACTCGCTGAAGTCGAACCTGCGCTCGAGCGATCGCCCGGTCGCGATCTGGGGCGTCTCGCGTGGCGCTGCCGCTGCGCTGCTCACCGCCGCCGCTCGGCCGGGTGTCGCAGCGGTCATCGCCCAAGGGGCTCTCTATGATCTGTGGTCGATCCATCGGCGCACCGAGGGGACCGAACTGGACCGCGATCTTCTCAAGGAAGCTGGTTCCGACAGTGCTGCATGGCGGGCCCGCTCCCCGCTCGTCTCCGCCACCCGCATCCAAGCGCACGTGCTGGTGCTGCACGGCGAGGCGGACGAGGTCTCGCCGGCCGCGGACGCCCGCGCCTATGTGGCCAAGCGCCAGAAGCTCGGGCTGCCGGTGACCGAGCACATCCTGGCCGGCCAGCGGCACCAGATGGCACGCGCGATCGCGAATCGCACGGCGGTGGCGTTCCTCAAGGAGTCACTCGGTTTGACCGGCCCCTGACGAGACATGCAGGTCGCCCTCGATAACATCGGGAGTCGCGGCCGACACCGGATCTACTGGCGTTACCCGTGGCGGATCGTACGGACCCGCAGATAGACTCGTTCGACTGTTCGGCCGTCTCCATCGTCTCCCCCCGACCCCAGGAACCCACGCATGCGAACTCCGCGACTCCTCACTGGCCTGATGTTCGTCCTGTGCCTCAGCGCCGCGCCGACGGCCTCGCTCGCGCAGTCGGGCGCCGGTGCGAGCAAGACCCTTTCGGGAACGCCGATCCAGTCATGGATCGATGGCGTCCCGGACACCGGACAGTTCTTGAAGGGCGACGAGGTGCTGGCGACCGTGGCAGGCCGCCCGGTCACGGTCGAGCGATTCATCGGGGACTACTTCGACGTCTATGCACCGATCCGCTCCAAGACCGACAGCGCCGGGCGTGCCGAGTTCCTGCAGACGCTCGTCGACAAGCTCGTCCTGGGCGAGGTCGTGCGGCCGCTCCCGTTCGCGCCCGGCTTCGAGCAACGAACGACCCTACGCGCCTACCGCGACCGCGTGCTGTCGAACGTGCTGTTCCAGCGAGCGGTGCTCGACTCGAGTTCGCCCTCCGAGCAGGACCTGCGCGAGTTCTACGAGAAGATGAAGCAGGAGGTGCGGGTGCAGCGCATCCGGCTCATCTCCCCCTCGGCCGCCGAGCGCCTGCGCTCCGACCTGGCGGCCGGCCGCATCACGTGGCGCAAGGCCGTCGCCGAACACAGCATCGAGAAACTCCCCGACCCCGATGGCGACATCGGCTGGGCCAATCTCTACGGGCTCAGCGAGCCCATGGCCAGCCTGATCGCCGACCTCAAGGTGGGCGGCATCTCCACCGTGACCCACACGACCGACGGGTTCTTCCTGTTCCGCCGCGTCGGCACCCGTCCGTTCTCGCCGCCCTCCTTCGAGGGCATCCGCCAGACGCTGTTCGTCCGGCTGCGCAATCACCTCGTGAGCCAGCGAGCCGAGCGACTGCAGAAGCAGCTCGCAGCCGAGCGCGGCATGGTGCTCGATACCGCCAACATCCGATACGCCTCGGCGTTCTACCAGCCGCATGTGACCTCGGAGCGCAAGGACGGCGGCGTGAACGCGGTCACCATCAACGTCGACATGCCCCACTTCGAGCCGGCCGACAATCAGCGCGTGCTCGTGCGCTGGAAGGACGGCAGCTACAAGCTGGGGCAGTTCAATCAGTCCATGTCGGAGCTGAGCCCCATGGTGCGGCCGTCCGTCCACGAGCCCGATCTCATGGGCGATCAGGTGATCCTGCTCGCGCTCGAGCCCTACCGCTCGGAGCTGGCCGCCTCACTGGGCTATGAGAAGGACTCGCTCGCCGTGTCGATGATCGACGCGCGGATCGAGCAGTTCAAGGTGGAGGCACTGATCGACGACTCGGTCATGTCGCGTGTCCAGCTCACGGATGCCGAGCGTCGTGCCTATTACAAGGCCCATCCGAGGGAGTACACGAGCTTCGCCAGCATCCGGTTCTTCGCGTACTCGACCTACTCGCGCGCGGCGGGTGACTCGGTCGCAGCACTCGTGCGTGCGGGACTCCGTGGCGAGGACATCCTGCGTTCGGACTCGCTCGCCGGCACCAAGCTCGGCTCGATCCAGAGCCGCTCCAAGAGCGAGCAGGGCCCGTTCGGCAAGCTGCTGTTCGAGGAGATGCGGCCCGGCCAGGTGCGAGTCGAGGGCCCGCTGACCGATCAGACGTTCGTCGTGCTGCAGTTGCTCGAGTTCGATCCGGGATCGCTCCTGCCCTACGAGCGGGTGATCGATTACGTCGACAATCATCTGCGGTCACAGCACGAAGAACAGCTCTACCAGCAGTTCATGCAGCGCCAACGGGCCAAGTTCCCGATCACCATGCATCACGATCGGCTCAGGGACGTGAAGTTGGTGGCACCGGAACTCTAGAGCGGCCAGAACGACGAAACGGGGGTGGGCCTGCTCGGGCCCACCCCCGTTTCGTCTCCCGGCGTGCGCGATCAACGTCGGGCGCGACGCTTGCCGCCGGGCTTCGTCGGCGCATCCGACTCGCAGGCGACGCCCTCGGCATCCTGGTAGCGAACGAAGCGCTGGCCGATGTTCGAGACCGGTTCCTCGCCGGTCCGGTGCGCCGAGAACGTGCATTGGAGCGTGGCGAGCTCGATGCACATCGGCGGGCCGCAGCCCTCGGCGTCGGCGGGCGGACGACGGATGAGAATGCGCCCGAGCGTGTAGCGACGGCCCCCGAGCAGCACCGGCGCCTTGAGGACATCCACGGCCGCCACCATGCGCAGCCGCCCGCTCGAGGCCGAGTGATCCCAATGACCGCCGCCGAACGCCTGCAGTTGCGGCCAGCCGCTCGCACCCGGCATGGGCGTGCGCGCGTCGGCGACCTCGTTGCGGACCGGGGAGCGGCCGGGGCCACCGCTCGTGTACTGCCAGTGGGATCGCAGCGTATCGCCGGGCGCCGCCTTGAAGTAGAGCGTCGCCAGCCAGCCCACGAACTGCGGCCGCGTCGAGATCGGATCCATCGAGAGGTAGAGCGTATCGACGGCGGCCGTGTCGTCGCAGGCCGGCGAGATGTGGTCCCTCGCCCCGAGTTCTCCCCACGGGGCGCCCCACGCCAGGTAGATGCGCGGGATGCTGCGGGACGTGTCGGTCTCCGCGGGGAGTTGGACCACTTCGACGCCGCCGGGCATCTCGATCCGGGCACCCACGGAATCAGCTGCGTCGTGGACGTGAGCATGGACCGGCGTGATCTGGGCATGGGCAAGGTTGGTTGTGACGATCGAGAGCAACCAAACGAGGGCGACCGAGCGCAGGATGCTTCGCATGGGCGGCTTGCTCACTCCTTCTGGGGACATGGGCACTCGCGCTGCCTTGCAGCACGCGCGCGGGAAGCTCTAACGATACAGCGTCCGGAGCCTTCCCCACGAGGTCCGATGCACCGGGACCGCTGCACAATCAGGGCCCGCCGACTGCCAATTCACGATGTTCTGACCACCGCCGTCGCTGAGGACCACATCGGGGCCGGTGAGTCGCTGCAGTTCGATCCCGTTCAGCACCAGGCAGGCGGCACCCGAACAACCTGCGCAGGGACTGGCGCCGGTCGTCCGCGCGTTCGTCAGCCGCAGTCGGGCCGCGTGATAGGTCGTACCCGCGGCCCAATCGACCGCCTGGGCCGAGGGCACGGCCGCCGAGTAGTAGATGCGCATCTGATTGGCGCCGCCACGCGGCTGGGTCGGGTTGATGCCGGGGATCACCGCGATCGCGCCGCCCGCGGCCATCGCCCACGGATCCGAACAACCCGGCCGGTCGCTGAAGCTGGCGAATGGATCGAGTTCACCGACGCGGCACCCGCCCGGCTGGAGCGCCCACCAGTCGGGAATCGAACCCTGACCGTGCTGGAAGTCGAACACGGCGATGATGCCGATCGCATCGTCCACCGGGAAGTCGAGCGTGAAGCTGGCGAACCACTCCTGCACGCCGATGTTGCTGTTGCATGCGTTCGTCTCGAGCAGCGCGCCGCCGCCGCTGCGGCACTCATCCCAGGCGAGTGCGATGGAGGCCGCGGCGCACGGGGTCGTGCGAGCAGCACAGCAGATGATGAGCGCGAGCGCGAGGGCAAGCGAAACGCGCCGCCCCCCGAGGGGGCGGCGCGTTCGAGGAAGCGGAGTGGCGAGCTTCAATCGACTAGCGATAGAGGCTCTTGAGCTGGCCCCACGTGCGCGACTTGGTCGGCACCGCGTCCGGGCAGGTGAAGCCCGTCGGCGCACCCTGCCACGTCACATGACGACGCTGCAGCGGCTGGGTCACGAGCACGGGAGTCGTAGTGATGTCGACCTGGTCGAGCAGCACCGAGTTGAACACGATGCACATCGGCGTGGCGCAACCGGCGCACGAGCCGACACCCGTGGTGCGGTTACGATTGATCGTGATCTGCATCAGCGTGTACTCGGTGCCCGTCGGCAACGCACCCGCCAGACCGGCGTCCATCGCGTACGCCGTGCGGAGACGCGAGCGATTGGCGTTCGACTCGAACGCGATCGCGTAATCGATACCGCCGAACTGCGGGTTGTCGGTGATGTCCGGGCAGGTCGTGACACCGGCCGCCGGCGCCGCGGTCAGCGACGTCGAGAGACGGCAGGCGCCGTAGCCCCACCACAGCGGCAGCGTCGAGGTCTCCGACTGGATGTCGAACACGGCAGCCGTGCCGACGAACGTCGTGAGGGCCGTGCCGGTCGAGACGCTGGCGAACAGGTTGAAAGCAGTACCGGCGTTCGTGTTGCAGACGAACGCGGCGTCCGCATTGCCGTTCAAGCCGCAGTCGTCCCACGACAGATTGAGCCCGCCCTGTGCCGAGGCGGCCGTGGCTCCGAACATCCCCGCGACCACGACGGCCGCGACAAATCCGCGAATCAACTGACGCATCATGCCTTCCTTTCCTTGGATCCGAGCTCCAAGTGGTTCGTCGTCACACACGCCACCCGCGTTCGGCGGACGGCAATCTTGGGATGTCGGCGCGATATTCCACACGAGGACGCAGAAGCGCAAGTCGATTCGGGGCATCACGCCCATCCTGCCGCCAAGGCATCGGCAGACGGACGCTCGGACTAGATGTCCAAGGCGAGGGGATTTCGCTCGGCTGGTGCACCGTTCTCTTGATGGAGTCCGGGATTGGATCGCCCGGTCAGTCGCCGCGCAAAACGAACCGGCCGGCCCCGTGAAGGGCCGACCGGTCGCGAAACCTGATGCGTGTTGCGGACTAGCGGTACAGGCTCTTGACCTGGCCCCAGGTGCGGCTCTGGGTCGGCGTCGAGCCGGGGCACGAACCGCCACCCTGCCACGTCGCGAACTGCTGCGGGCCCGAGGTGACGACGCCCTTCGGCAGCGCCGGGTTCACCTGGTCGAGCAGCAGCGAGTTGAACACGATGCAGACCGGCGTCAGGCAGCCCGCGCACGAGCCCGTGCCCGTGGTGCGGTTCTTGTTGATCGTCAGCTGCAGCACCGTCAGCTCAGCCGCGTCCGAGACCGGACCGGCGAGACCGGCGTCGATGGCATACGCCGTACGCAGACGCGCACGGTTGAGGCCGCCGAAGCCGTACGCGTAGTCGATGCCGCCGAACTGCGGGTTGTTGGTCAGATCCGGGCAGCTCGTGACGCCGGCAGCCGGAGCAGCAGTCAGCGAGGTGGAGAGACGGCAACCACCGTACTGCCACCACAGCGGCATCGGGCTGGCGGCCGACTGGAAGTCGATCACCGCGGCCGTGCCGACGAACTGCGTCAGGCCGGTCGGCGGGACCACCGATGCGAACAGCGTGAACGCAGCACCGGTGTTCAAGTTGCACGCGAACGCCTGATCGACCGTGCCGCCGGCGCCACCGAAGTAGCAATCGCCCCAAGCGAGGTTGATCGAGCCGCCGGGGAGGTTCTGGGCCGAGGCCACGGTCGCGGACAGGGCGAGCGTCGTCGCAGCGAGAGCAAAGAACTTCTTCATGTGTTGCCTCCAGGGGGATGCGAGCAGGTTGTCTGACGAAGTGGACAGGCAACGAATCTTGTCACAGTGAAACATGGGGGACGTCCTCGGAACCACCACCTTCCTCCGTTGGGTCGGACAGAGATCGGGGCCGCCAAGTGGCACTGATGCTACACAACCGCAAAGCTCCGTGCACGCCTTTTCTTTATCCTGACCTCGGGCTATCTCACACAATCACAGTGCGAAGCCCCACATGACATGCCGAGGGGCCGTGCGCCTTGGCGGCGTGATTCCGGCTTATCGATAGAGGCTTTTGAGCTGCCCCCAAGTGCTCGATCGCACGCTGGTGAGGCAGTCGAACTTCTCAGCTTGCTGCCAGAGCACGAAGAGCTGTGCTCCCTGGGTGATCAGCGCATCGGGGAGGTTCGGGTCCGATTGGTCGAGCAGGACCGAGTTGGCGGCGATGCAGACCGGCTGGGGGCAACCTTCGCAGGCCCCTGCCCCGATGGTCCTGGCCCGGTTCATCGTGACGCGGATCAGCGCGCGTTCCACATCGCCCGGAACCGGTCCGGCCAGGGAAGCGTCCACGGCATAGGCCGTCCGCAGCCTCGCGCGATGGGGGGCGCCGATCGTGGACAACATCGCGTAGTCGATGCCCCCGAACTGGGAATGCTCGACGAGGTCGATGCAGGAGGTCTCGCCAGCGGGTGGGACAGCGGTCAGCGAGGAGGAGGCGCGGCATGCTCCGAACGAC
>JAYWEM010000064.1:0-25348 GCA_043779265.1 bacterium
TGACCTCGTAGCGTCGCATCCGTTCGGTCCCCCCAACCCCGCCATCCTTGGCGAGTTGGCAGCATCGTACGGCTTGCGACTGTTCTCAGACAGAGCCTAGCATGTCCAGCGAATTTCTCGGGGCGAATGGTTCACCTCACCAGGGAACAGTTCTCGAAGCATCAATTGCTTCAGCATGGCTAGTGCTCCTTCAGCTAGACACCTGAATCAAGCCTAAACTGGAGTGAGGGCCTGGAACCCATAGCCTCGTGCACACGCATGCTTCATGCCGCGAAGAAGACGATTGTACGAATCCACGGCAACTCCTGGCTTCTCTGGCATGCAGGTGCGGAACTTGACCTGGGCGATCGAGCTCTGAGCCCTACCGCCGTGCTCTCGCCACCCTCGCCGCACGGAACACCGCGGCGTGCGCCTCGATCGTGGTCTCGAGTGGGCGCCCGTAGCCGCCGCCCAGCGTGATCACCTCGGGCAGGCCTCTCGCCTCGGCCCATGCGAACACGCGGCGGTCGCGCTCGGCCAATCCTGCGTGCGTCATCTTGAGTCGACCGAGCCGGTCAGTGTGCAGCGCGTCGACGCCCGCCTGATAGAACAGCAGATCGGGGACGTGTCGATCGAGCGCGCCGGGCACGTGCGCATCGAGCGCCGCGAGGTAGGTCGCGTCATCGGCGCCGTCGTCCAGCTCGACGTCGAGTCGGCTCACTTCCTTCTGCAGCGGGTAGTTGTGCCGGGCATGCAGCGAGAACGTGAACGTGTCGGGGTCCGAGGCGAAGCAGACGGCGGTGCCGTTGCCCTGATGCACGTCGAGGTCGAGCACGAATGGACGTCTCGCCAAGCCGTCGCGGCGGAGCAGCGCGATCGCGATCGCGGCATCGTTGAACAGGCAGTACGCCTCGCCTCTCGAAGGGAACGCGTGGTGCGTGCCGCCCGCGAGATTCCCCGCGATGCCGTGCTCGAATGCCGCACGCGTCGCCATCACCGTGCCGAAGATGGCGGCACGCGCTCGCGTCACGAGCGCCTCCGACCACGGCAGCCCGAGCCGGCGGATCTCAGCGGCGGTCCAGGCGCCCTCGAGCGTGCGCGTCACGTAGTCGGATGTGTGCGCCGCCTCGAGCCACTCGCGAGGCGCCGGCTCCGAGCGAGTCACCCACTCGGGCCGCACGGTGCCCTCGCTCACAAGCTGCTCGCGAACGCCGGAGTACTTGAGGATGGGGAACGAGTGCGCCTCGGGCAGCTCGAGCGAGTGATGATCGCTCGACCACAGCAACAGCGGCCTCGCCTCGTTCATGCGCCCTTGAGTTCGCCGTACATCGCCAGCGCCTGCTCGCGTTGCTCGGCGTGGTCCACGATGGGATGGGGATAGTGCTCGCCCAGCTTGATGCCATGTTCCGCGAGTACCAGCAGCGGCGCCCGCCACGGCGCGTGCAAGTGTCGATTCGGAAGAGCGGCCAACTCGGGAACCCAACGCCGCACATAGTCGCCCTCCGCATCGAAGCGCTGGCTCTGGAGAACGGGATTGAAGATGCGGAAGTAGGGCGCGGCGTCGGTGCCGGTGCCGGCCGCCCACTGCCAGCCGCCGTTGTTGCTCGCGAGATCGCCATCCACCAAGTGCTGCATGAAGTGCCGCTCTCCCCGTCGCCAGTCGATGAGCAGGTCCTTGGTGAGGAACGAGGCCACGACCATGCGCGTGCGGTTGTGCATGAAGCCGGTCGCGAGCAGCTCGCGCATGCCGGCGTCCACGATCGGGTAGCCGGTCCGGCCCTCGCGCCAGGCGTCGAACCAGGCGTCTCGACCACTCCAACGGATCGCGTCGAACTCGGGGCGGAACGCGCCATGCTCGCAATGCGGGAAGTGGTGCATCACGTGAGCGTAGAAGTCGCGCCAGCGCAGCTCGGTGATGAACTTCTCGCTGTGCTTCGCAAGCGCCGGTGCCCCGCGCGCGGCCTCGATCGCGGCGTCGGCCACGCGCCGGATGCCGAGCGTGCCGAACTTGAGATCGGCCGAGAGGCGGGCGTGTGCCCGCACGGCGGGGAAGTCGCGCTCGGTGGCGTACTGCGACAGCCCGGCCGAGCCGTCCTCGAGGAAGGCCGAGAGCCTCGCCTCGGCAGCGGATGCGCCGCCCGGCCAGCGCTCGCTCGACGGCTCGGGGATGCCAAGCCGATCGAGGCTCGCGATGGCGCGGCGAGGAAGATCGTGGGCGGCGAATCGCGAGACGGTCGGAAGCGGCCTGGACAACGGCAGCTTCTCGCACGCACGGCGGAACGGGGTGTAGACAGTGTACGCCGTGCCCGAGCCCGTCAGGACCTCGCCGGGCGGAACCAGGAGTCGGTCGTGGAAGCGCCGAACCGCGATGCCGGCCGCCAGCAGCGACGCCTCCACCGCATCGTCTCGAGTGCGAAGCGCAGGCTCGTACTCGTCGTTCCAGTAGACGGCATCGGCGTTCGAGGCCCGGGCGGCGTGCAGCACCGTGTCGGCCGCATCGCCATGCGCGAGTGCCAGATGCGAGCCGGCAGCCGCGATACGGGACGCCAGTTCGTGCAGCGAATCGAGCACGAACCGCACGCGCGTTGCCGCCAGGTCGGGCCGACCGAGCAGGGAGGGTTCGCTCGTGTAGAAGGGCACCACGTCACCTGTGGCGTCGCGGGCTGCCTCGGAGAGAGCCGTGTGGTCGTCGAGTCGCAGGTCCTTGCGGAACCAGATCAGGATGCGCATGCGGCCACTTTAGATGAAGTCGTGCGCCGAGCGACTCAGCTTCGTTCCGCACCTTCGAGCAGATCGGGAGGCATCGCGCCTTCGTGTCGCAGCAGCCACGCCTTGGCCGGCAGCCCGCCGCCGTAACCCCACAACGTGCCGTCGGCGGCGATCACACGGTGGCAGGGCACGAACAGGCTCACCGGGTTGGCGCCGTTCGCGGAGCCCACCGCGCGCACGGCGGTGGGGCGGCCGATCGCCGCGGCGAGCTGCGCGTACGTCCACGTGGTGCCGACGGGGATCTGCCGCAGCGCATCCCACACGCTGCGCTGGAACTCGGTGCCGTGCATGCGGACGCGCTGCTCATCGAGGGCGGCCACATCGCCCTCGAAGAATCGCCGGAGCCGCGTGGCGGCGCCGGCGGGGTCGTCGTCGGCCGTGAGCTTCAGAGCGCCCATGGCACGGCGCAGGTGGGCATGCACGCTGCTCTCTTCGAACGCGCAGCCGAGGCTGACGCCGACGAGTGCGTCGTCGCTCGCGGCGAGTCCGATGGGTCCGATGGGCGAATCGATCGTGGTGGTGGTGAGCGAGTTCATGGGGCCGTCCTCCTTCGTGGCCGCGGCGGGCGCGCGGAATCGGCCCGCCACAGTGCAATGAGCGCGTAGGCGCGCCAGGGTCGCCAGCGTTCGGCGCGTGCGGTGACCTGCCGCTCGCTCGGACGTCGGCCGGAAGATTCGAGAGCCCGCTGCAGCGCGAGATCGCCGGCCGGGAACGCGTCGGGCTCGCCCAGCGCGCGCATCATCAGGTAGTCGGCCGTCCACGGCCCGATGCCCGGGAGCGACAGCAGCTTGGCCCTCGCGATCGCGGGATCGGTGCCGGGCGAGAGCGACAGTTCGCCGCTCGCGACGGCCCGGGCCAGCAGGCGAAGCGCCTCGGCGCGTGACTGCGGCACTCCGAATGCGGAGACCGGCAGCGCCGCGATCTGTTCGGGTGCCGGGAACAGATGCGTGAGTGAGTCGGTCTCGTTCGGCAGGCGTTCGCCGACGCGCGCCACCAAACGCGCAGCCAACGTGCGCGCCGCGGCGACCGACACCTGCTGTCCGAGCAACGCGCGCACCGCGACCTCGAAGCCATCCCAGGCGCCGGGCACACGCACGGTTCCGCCACCCAGCGCCTTGGCCAGCCGCGGGTCCTCGCTCAGATGAGCGGCGACGGCCGCCGCATCGGTCTCCAGGTCGAACACACGGCTCGCCCTCGCCACCCACTGCGGCAGCGCCGCGGCGGCCTCGGCGGGTGCCTCGAGCGTGATGCCGCCTTCGTCGGCATGCAGCGTCACGACGGCGCCACCCTGCGGCAGCGCCACGGTGCGGCGATAGGTCGAACCGCTCACGATCTCGACACCCGGCAGCGCGCGTACCTCGAGGAACGCGAGGATCGGCGCAGGGTCGAACGGCGCGCGGGCCGCGAGCCTCAGCGACAGCGGGGCGTCCCGGCTGACGCGGCCGCGCAGCGCGCTCGGCGGCGCGCGGAACACGCGCGTCACCTCGGATCGCATGCGGCGGGCGCTGCGATAGCCGGCGGCCAGCGAGACGTCCTCCAGCGAAGCGGTCGAACCTTCGAGAAGGCGCCTGGCGAGGTGCGCGCGACGCGAGGCGGCGACCGCGTGCGGCGAGGCGCCGATTTGCTCGGCGAACAGCATGCGCAACCAGCGGTCGGTCATGCCGAGGCGCGAGGCGAGTGCCTCGACCGAGCACTCATCGAGCGCGCCCTCGTCGATCAATCGCAATGCGCGGGCGACGGTCGCGCTCGTGCCGAGCGCGGCGGGTGTGCCGGGCGCGGTCTCCGGGCGGCAGCGGCGGCACGGTCGGAACCCCTCGCCCTCGGCGGCGGCGGCGCTGGCGTAGAAACGCGCATGGCGTATCGCGGGCAACCGCGCCGGACAACCGGGCCGACAGTAGATGAGCGTCGAGGCGACGCCCATGACGAAGCGCCCGATGAAGCGGCGATCGCGGCTCGTGTAGGCGCGCCAGCAGGAAGCGGGGTCGAGTGTCATGCCCCGCATCCTAGCGGCTGCGGGGCGTCAGCGGCGGCCGGATTCGGAAGTGGTCGTCGGGGCCGGATCGGGCCGTTGTCGGGGGGGCGGTAGCACCTGCGCCCGCGCCAGGACGAGCGCTGGCGAACGCATGAGGATCTCGAGCGGGGCCTCGATCGACCGTGCCACGTCGGCCTCACGAGACGGTCGGAACGCCACGTACACGCGGCCGTCGCGCCCGGCGCGCTCGGTGAGTCGATCGAGCGTCGGCGCCACGATCAGGTTGCGCGGCATCAGCAGCCGGAGCGAGGGCGGTGGCTCGTGCGGCATCACGAGTGGCGCCAGCGGCGGTGAGGCGCGCAGCATGGCCTCGGCGGCCTCGCGCGTGTTGAGCCAGTGCTCCAACTCGGGCAGAGCGCGGCCGAGCACGATCGGGGATCCGAGCGCGATGGGCAGCGCGAACAGTCCGGCTGCCAGTTTGCGCGCGCCGCGCAGGTCGGCGAGGAGCGGCGCCGCCGATCCGATGAGCAGTGCGATGCCGGTCAGGCGCAGGCTCATCATCGCCTCGGGGAGCTGCGAGCCGAGCGTCTCCATCAACAGGGCGCCTACCGCACCCATGATCGCTGTGAGCCTCGTCGCGCTGCTCAGATGTGTGCTGTCGATGTCGCCCTCGAGGACACGGTCGAGGAACCGGCCGCAAAGCAGCGCGATGCCCGGCAGCACCGGCAGCGCGGCCGTCAGTGGCGGCCCCGGATAGAGTGCGATGGGAATGGACGCGGCGAAGATCAGCGCGACCAGTGCATGCGAGAGGTGGTCGGGATTCGCGGAGGCGTCGGCGCCCACCGGTTGCGCGCGGCGCAGGCGTGAGGCGGCGTCGCGCATCGCCGCTCCCATCAGCGAGGTCCACGGGAACGCGAGCACGACGGTGAACGAGAGCGCCATCACCGGTCCCGCCCACCATGCACCGCGTGTCTCGGCGGCGTAGGGGAAGAATGCGATCTGGCTGAGGAACGCCTTGCCGTGCAGCGCCGTCATCAGTCCGTACCACGGCAACTGCATGCCGAGCATGATGAGCAGCCCCGAACCGAGTCCGAGTGAGACGCGCGGTGTGACGCCGCGCGCGAGCCTTGCGTAGAGCAGGAAGCCGCCCAACGGCCACAGCGCGGACAGCGGGCCGCCGATCAGTGCGGTCGCGCCGAGCATCACGTACGCGGCGACGCGGTAGAGGTCGGGAGCGCGCGAGCGGCCGATCCTCACGGCGAGAAGTGAGGCGATACCGAGCCATGCGCCGAGTGCCGCGAGCAACTGCGTCCCATCACAACGAGCGGCGAGCGGCAGTCCCAGCATGGAGGCGAGCGCACACGCGGCGAGCCAGCCGGCGCGGCTGCCGAAGCAGCGCGCGCCGATCATCGCCACCAGCAGTGCCAGCGCCGCCGCCAGCGCGGCGCGGACGGCGCGCGAGACCGCGACTTCAGTGCGCACGGTCGCGCTCGGGGCGATGCGGCGCAGCGCGGCTCGCGCCAGCATCTCGTGGCCATAGCCGGCGAGCGGCTTCTCGAAGTACGGTTCGCCCGCGTGAACCGGGAACAGCATGTCGCGGCCCTCGAGCATCTCGCGCGTCACATGGGCGTCGCGCGCCTCGCGCCAGTCGATCGCCTCGATCGCCGCGAGACCCGGAAGCAGCGTCAATCCCAGCAGCCCCGCCAGAGCCCACGGCAGCAGTCGCCTCACGCGCCGCCCACGGCGCGGCGCCACAGGCCATGCTGCAGCGTGCGGGTCATCCCGACCGACTCGTAGAGAGCTGTTGCGCCGCTGGCGTTCTGGGCGTCGACGCCCAGTTCGACCCGTCGCTTGCCGATCGCATGGAAGCGTGCGAACGAGTCGAGCAGCAACGCCCGAGCGACCCCACGGCCGCGCGCCGCGGCCCTTGTGCCGAGGCGGGACACCCAGCCCACCTCGCCCTTGTCGAAGGCCTCGATGGCGCCACAAGCGAGGTCGCCTTCTCGTGCGATCATGAAGAGGTTCGCGCGGAACTGAGGATCGCCGAGCACTTCGGCGCGCCACGTCTCGAGGGTGCGCGGGTGAGGTCGATAGTGATCCGCGAACGACTCTTCGAGCACGGCGTGCAGCTCGACATCGTCGAGCCCCGGCCGGAACTCGGCGAGCGAGAACCCCGTCGGCATCGTCGGCCGGGCGGGTGGGGAGTCGGGCAGCGTGATCGTCATCCGGAGGATGACGCGATCGCACGCGAAGCCAGCGGCCTCGAGTGCTGCGCGTTTCGGAGCGTTGCCCTCGATGCTGTAGATTCCGAGCCGCGCTCCGGCTGGGCCGCTTCTCGAAGCCGCCTGCTCGAGGAGCCAGGAGATGAGCACGTCGAACCACGGTTCGTCAGCGTGTGACGGATGCACGTCCAAGTGGGCGTCGTACTCCTCGCCCGCGACACGCGGCGTCAACTCGGCATTTGCGATGATCGAGCCGTCCTCGCCTCGCACGACGCGGGCATCGCCTGCCAGATCCATCGACTCGGCTTCCCACTCGTGGCGGATCTCGTCTTCGCTGGTTTCCGATTCGCCGGTTTCACTGATGTCCACGGCACGAACGAGCGCGGTGACGCCGGCGATGTCCTCGAGTCGGGCGGGTTCGAGCCGGGCGGCCAACGGGTGCATGGGATCCTCACGGGTCGTCGTGGAGCGAAGGTCGGGCGCCACAGTCTAGCGCACGATTGACCCTCCGCGCCGCGCCGAGCACACTCGCCCCACTCACCGATCGGACGCTCGCCGGAGGATACCGATGCGTTCTCTTCTCATGGTCTGCCTGGCTTTGTCGCTCGGCGCGCCCATCGCGGCCGCCGCCGCGTTCGAGGACTTCACGGCGTTCCACGATGCCTGGACGTCGTGGCGCGTGGACTCGACGCGCGTCGCTCGCGTGCAGAGTCTGATGCTCGAACGAGACGCCGGAGTGTTCGTGCTGGAAGAGGGCCGGCTCGCACTCGCCACGCCACTGGGCGGCAGGACCTGCGCCGCCGTGTTCAGTGGCCGGGGCACGTTCGTGTTCAACGCTCGCACCGCGGTCGAGCGCGAACAGGTCGAGCGCTTCTATGGGCCGGGGCCGATGCGCCGCAGCTTCCGTGCCGCGACGTTCATCTTCGGCGACAGCACGCTGCGCGAGTTGCAGGAGGTGCTGCGCTTCGAGGCGGACACGATCGGGTCGCTGGGACGCGCCTGGTTGAGCACGTATCCCTATCGCACCACGCGCCTCGCGCGGACGGCGCGACCGTTCCCGGTGGCGCTCTCGGTGATGGAGGGCGGTGACGACGGCATGTTCTGGGCGCACCTGACGCAGCCCGAGAAGAACGAGCCGCTGTTCTTCATGATGAATCCGGCGAGCGCTGAACGCGTGCAGCTCTCGCGCCGCCCCGAGGACGATCGCTACGGGCTCTATCGGCGCCACGACACCGAGATCGTGAGCCAGTTCCATGCGCAGATCGATTCCGACACGCTGCGCGAGAATGCGCGCCGGGGCTGGGAGATGACTCATGTCTCACTCGATGCGGACCTCGCGCCGGACCTGAGCCTCGATGCCGGCGCCACGATCACGCTGCGCGCCCATGAGCGCCCGAGGCAGTGGCTCGCGTGGTGGCTGCCCAGCGAACTGCGCATCGACTCGCTCTCGATCGACGGCCGGCCGCAATCGTTCCTGCAGCAGGAGGAGAGCTACATGGTGTGGGTGAAGTGCGATCCGCCGCTCAAGCCTGGGCAGTATCACGCGATGCGCGTGCGCTACCACGGACGGATCCTCGAGCGCGAGAACGACTGGGTGTTCCATCAGGGCACGACCGACTGGTACCCCGAGCCATGGTACGGCAGTCGCGCCACGTGGGATGTGCGGTTCTCGTACCCGGCCGGCATCCAACTGCTCGCCTCGGGCGAACGGATCGACGATCGCACCGAGGGCGGCCGTCGCACGAGCCGATGGGTGACGCGTCATCCGGTGCCGTGGTGCTCGTTCGATGTGAACTTCCTGCGCGGGATCGAGGTGCGCGACGAGAGCCACCTGCCGGTGACCGTATGGATGCGGCGTACGGACGGCGCGGGTCGCGTGCGCAAGGCCACCAGTCACGAGCTGGAGTCCGAGAAGTCGAAGGAGGCACGCGTCGCGTTCGATGTCGCACGCTGCCTGCAGTTCTACCGCACCGCGTTCGGAGAACCGATCGCGACCGAGTTCCATGCAGTCGAGACGCCATCGCTGCGCTACGAGGCGTTCCCCGGATTGATCCATATGATGCTGGCCGCCGACCGCAGCCGATTGCCAGCGGGCGCCGAGTACACGCCCGATGTGATCCGCGCCCATGAGACCGCGCATCAGTGGTGGGGATTGTCGGTCGAGCCCGCCACCTACCGTGATGCGTGGCTGAGCGAGGGCTTCGCCGACTTCTGCAGCATCTGGTACCTGCAGAGTGCGCGACAGGACATGAAGAGCTATCTGCGGGTGCTGGAGGATTGGCGCACGCGCCTGATCGAGAATCGCCGCTATCTGCTGGGCGGAGGGCAGGAAGCAGGCCCCATCGCGCTCGGGCCCCGCACCAACTCGAGCGCAACGCCCAGCGACTACAATCTGGTCATCTACAAGAAGGGCGCCTGGGTGTTGCACATGTTGCGCAACCTGCTGCTCGACCCAGCGAAGCCTGACGAGGTGGAGTTCCGTGCGCTGATGCGCGCGTTCCATGAGGAGTGGCGCGGCCGTCGCGCCACCACCGCCGACTTCCGCGCTGCGGTCGAGCAGGCGGTGGGAGAGGACATGGGCTGGTTCTTCCGCCAGTGGATCGAAGGCACGTCGGTGCCCAGCTACCGAGTCACATGGTCGAGCGAGCCCGCAGAAGGCGGCTCCTGGGTGGTGAAGGCGCGCATCGAACAGAGCGGGGTGCCCGAGGACTTCCGCGCGCCCGTGCTGGTGCGCGTCGACTTCGGCGAGGGACGGTTCTCCCGCCAGCGGATCTGGGTCTCGGGTCCGGTCACCGAATTGACGCTGCCGCCCGCCTCGATGCAGCCCACTGACTTCGTGTTCAACGACCTCCAGTCCGTGCTCTGCGAGATACAGAAGCCGATTCGCCGATGACCTCGTTCCGAGGAGTACCCATGCGACGCATCCTGCCCGCTGCCGCCCTGGTGTTCGCCGTGCTCGCGCTGATCGTGAGTGCCTGCACCACCATCACCACCGCCGCCACGCCGCCCACGTTCGGCGACGCGTTCTGGAAGCACTGGGGCGACGGCCAGGCCGAGTTGGCGGGCTATGACCTGGTGAGCCCGCGCTACGGTGAGGCGCGCAGCGGCGTCGCCGTGACCATCTTCGTCACCGAGACGTTCTCGAACTCGGCGCGCGTGAAGGCCGACCCCGGGAAGCATCCCGGGTCGGATGAGTTCCCGGTCATGAAACTGAATCTGATGCACGATTATCCGACTGGCATCTACGACTACAACATGATGACCAGCGCGTTCTCGGCGCTCAGCGCGGTCAACGGGCGGCCCGCAGGCGCGGTGACCAAGGTGAGTTTCTCGGCGCAGGAGTGGTGCGGGCACACCTACTCGCAGTTGCTGTTCGATGCCAAGAGCGCCCGCTACACGAGTCACAGCTACTTCGATGGCGAGGCCGACCAGGCGAGCACGCTGCAGGTGCCCGTCGATGCGATCAGCGAGGACGCGCTCTTGATGTGGGCGCGTGGCTTCGTGGGGCCCGTGCTGGCCGGTGGCCAGTCGATCGAGGTGCCGCTCGTCGGGTCGCTCCGGGCTTCTCGCCTGCTCCATCAGAGTGAGGATGTGCGCTCGGTGAAGCTCACGCGCGAGTCCGCCGCACGCAGTGTCACGGTTCCGGCCGGCATGTTCGAGTGCGACGTGCTCACGGCGGCGATCACGGGCGGCCGCACCTGGACCGTGCTCGTCGAGCGAGCTGCGCCGCGACGGATCGTGCGTTGGGAGGTGAGTGATGGTGAGGTGGCGCAACTGCTGGCCGCCGACCGCATGGCCTACTGGAAGATGAACGGCCCCGGGTTCCAGAAGGAACTGGCGCGACTGGGGCTCTCGCCGCGCACGGCGCGCATGCCGTGAGTGGCGCCGCGTGTCACCCCTCGCGGTGACAGTCCGGCCGAGAGGACGTGACAACGACACAGCGGCTCGCACACGCGGGCCGCTGTTCGCGTGTGTTCTGCGGCGGTTCGCACACGCTCCGCGCTTGGCACGCGTGATGCTGCGTTCGTGTGCGTTCCCATCCTCCAGAAGAGCACCGGGCCACGAGACCGCAGGCCGCAGTGCGGCGAGGGAGGGTGTGTGCGAGTGGTTGCGATGATGGTGGTGGGGATGTTGATGGGCGATGGCGCCGGGGCCGAGCGGGTGCCCGTTCGGGGGCTCACCGACTGCCCAGTCGGCGAGGTGCGAACCTGCGCACCCGAGAACCCCTACCTCGAGATCGGTTGGGGACTCAGGGAGGTCAGCTGTGAGATCTCGCTGACGCCGGGCGAGCCGCTGGAGACCGTCGAGGCTTTCTACCGCGCGTACGCGCGCATCGATGTCGAGGGTCTCTCGCAGCGGACGCACGCCGAGTTCGTCTCGCTCTCGGAGGACCCCGAGTTCCGCGCGGCGTATCCCCAGGGGCTGTCCCTCGCCGGCGAACTGCGAGTGCTCGAGGGGATCCGCGCGAGCGTTGCGGCGGCGACCGGTGAGCGCGTGGCGCTGTCGGTGGTGCATCAGGGGCTGACGCTCGAGTCGAGCGACGGCTCGGATACCGCCGTGGTCGTGGCCGCGGTGCCGGTGCTTCGCATCCAGGCGAGCGGGCAGGAGGAGCAGGTCGCCTCGCTCCGACACCGGTTCGTGCTCGTGCGTGCTGAGGGGAGCGATGGCGACTGGCGGATCCTGCGCTGGATCGAGGAGCTGGGCGAGCCCGACACCACAGGCCGCGACACGGTTCTCGTCGCACGAGTGCCCGATCGCAGCCCTGTGGCGCCCGCATTCGAAGAGGACCTGCCGCCCGAGCTCGCGTTCGCTCGTGCGGCCGCCGAGCCGGGGCCGTTGCTGGTGTTCGCGCTCGCGCTGCCGCGCACGACCGACGTGACCGTGTCGCTGCTCGACGTGCAAGGCCGTGTGCAGGAACGCGCGCGCTGGCCCGGCATGGCAGGTGGTCGACACACCCTGCGCCTGAGCGGCGCGAACGCCGCACCCGGCATCTACTGGGCGCGCCTTCATGCAGGCGCCGAGCAACGCAACGTGCGAGTGACCCTGGTGCGGTGAAGGACGGCGGGCGGTCGTCGGCAGAACGACCGCCCGCCGATGCGGGGGCTGCCCGGCGAGCGCGTCTCGGAGAGCCGCGATCAGGCCGACCGAAGACAGGGGCGCATCGTCACCCTGTCGTTTCCGGCCACGGCCGGCGCTCCGGGCGAGGCGGCGGCGCTGGGCGGAGCTGTTGCGGATGATCTTCAAGGTGGACCTCGAGGTGTGCCGTCGCTGTGGCGGCGAGATGCGCATCCTCGCGTTCGTGACGGAGCACGCGGTGGTCAGGCGCATCCTCGCGCACCTCGAGCGGCGCGGCGTGGACGCGCGCGCGGGACCGTGGGCGGGAGCGGCGGCGGGGTAGAGCGGGTCAGTGCGCGGGCCCTCGGCGAGCAGGCAAGCCGGGCGGGCTGACGGGTGCGCTGCGGCGGGGCTGCGGGAAGGGGAGAAAGCCCTTGGGCGATGGTCAGGACGCAGGTAGGCTCGCAGGCGCGCGAAAGGAAATTCCTATCCGTCGAGGTGGCGGACAGCGGCCTCCACCGCGGCGACATGGCGGCCGGGCTGCGCTCGGCACTCGCTCAGTCGTGCACCGCCGAGCGCAGCGATCTGATCGCCGCGCGCCATGCGGTCGCCATGCAGGCGGCGGCGATGGTCAAGGAGCGCGGCGGCTGGATCGCCACGCTCTCGGCGAGCGGCACGGTGCGCGACGCGATCCTCGAGGCCCACCGCGGCGGGCGCGAGCCGCGGGCGCTGATTGCGGAGAGCCGGCCGCGTTACGAGGGCCGCGCGTTGGCCGCGGCGCTGGCCGCCGCCCTCGCCGCGCGCGAGCACTCGGTGCCGGTCTACGCGCTCGCCGAACGCCGCAAGTTCGTGCCCGCCGGCACCTCCGCACTCACCATCGTCGAGATGCCCGCGCCCGAGGTGTGGGACTCGCCGGCGCTCGGGGTCCAGCCGCGCAACGTGTACTTCGAGTGCGTGCCGCTGCCGCGCGGTGTCGTGGTCGAGGACGCGGTGCTCCCTCCCGGCGAGACCGCGGCGCTGGCCCGCGAACGGGCGCTGCCGGCGGAGCTGGTACGGGCCTGAGCGATCCCGAGTCGTGTCGCGCCCGCGCGCATCAGAGCTGGACGAATCGTCGCACCTGCGCCCGGCCCGCGATCGTCAGGCGGACCAGATAGACGCCACGCGGCGGCGTCCCACCGGTCTCGTCCCGGGCATCCCAGAGCACCCGGTGCGGCCCGGCGCCGAGGTCCGATCGGATCAGGCTACGTGCGCGCCGCCCGGCGGCATCGAAGATGACCAACTCGACCGGCGCGTCCGCGGCCAACGTGAACGCGATTTCCACCGGCCCTGCGGAGGGTGAGGGCGAAGGCACCCGGAACTCGACCGCCGCCGGTCCGGGAGCGGGCGCCGAGACGATCCCGGTATAGGCGATGCGGCGGATCTGACCGCTCGCCGGCTCGAAGAAGCCGCTGAACGACTGGCCATACCAGAGCGCGCCATCGGGGCCGAGCAGCATGCTCGCGATCAGGCCGTTGCCGCTCGACCAGTTATCGGCGTCGGGCTGGCCGGGGGCCGGCGGCGCGGGCGCCCAGACGTTCCCGGTACGCACCAGACGCCGGATCCATCCACGATAGAAGTCGGTGAAGAACGCGTTGCCCTCGTACTCCGGAGGGAAGCGCACCGGGACTCCCGGCAGCCGCCGGTAGATCGGCCCACCGATCACCGAGACCGGCGATCCCGACATGGGGCGCGGGTAGGCGTAGATCGGGGCCGTGAACCCGGTGGTGTCCACGTCCGGGCAGGTGACACCGGTGCGGAGCGGCCCCTCGAAGTGCGGCCAGCCGAAGTTCATGCCGGGCGCCGGGGCCCAGTTCACCTCTTCCCGGTCGAGGGCGCCCACATCGCCGATCAGCAGATCGCCGGTGGTGGGGTCGACCCCGAAGCCGAACGGGTTGCGCAGCCCGTAGGCGTACACCAGCCGGGCCCGCGGATTCGCGTGGCTCACGAACGGATTGTCCGCCGGCGTCAGGAACGCGAGCGGCGCCGGACCGCCCGGACCGGCGGGGAGTTGCGACACGTCGAGCCGCAGGATCTTGCCCTGCAGGCGCGTGAGGTCCTGCGCGGCGCAGCCCGGGCCGTCGTCGCCGAGGCTGGAGTAAAGTCTGCCGTCCGGACCGAAGCGCAGCGTCCCGCCGTTGTGGACGAGGCTGTTGTCAGGCAGGTCCACCATCAGGTCGTAACGGCTTGCTGGATTCAGTGTGAAGGCGCCGTCTCCCGCGAATCCGAGGTCACCGACCGCCGTATAGCGCGAGATGCGGATCACCGGGGCGCCGACGTAGTCGTACTGCACGTAGACGTAGGGGCGGGCGGGCCAGCCCGGATCCACCGCCACGCCGAGCAGGCCCTGCTCGCCGTAGGCCGAGCGCACACTGTCCACCACGCCAGCCGGATCGATCGCCGCCAGCGCCCCGTTGACCACCAGCCGCAGTCGGGCGGTCGCGCGCTCGGCGATCAGCACACGCGACCCCGGAACGAACGCGAACGCCACCGGTTCATCGAGGCCTCCGATGACCGGGAGGTCCACGAAGTCGGCGGGGACCGTCTGCTGAGCGTCGACGGGCGTCGCGATCGCAACGCCCGCCAGAGCAGCGGCCAGGACAGCGACGGCCCAACGCACCCGCCCGCCACGACGCCGCGCCATGCGAACCTCCTGCCTCTGATCACCAGCGAATGGGACGAGCTTCGCCACCGGCCTCGCCAGATCCGCTCCCTCACGAATGCGCACCACCTCGGCCACGTCCTTGTAGGCCTCGCTGGTCTCCTCGCCGAGCGTATCACACGACCCTCGGAGGGCACCCCCACGCCCGCCGCGCGCGGCTCGGCGACCAGAACTCGGCCGCGGGCCTCCCGCACCGCCTGGGTGCGGCTCATCTGGCGGCCGGCGCCGTGGCACGACGAGCCGAACGCGTGATGCATCGCCCCCTGGGCACCGATCAACACGAACGAGTAGCGGCCCATGTCTCCGGGCACCAGCACCGGCTGACCGACCGCGCGGCAGGCGGCGGGCACGGCGGGGTGACCGGCCGGGATCGAGCGCGTCGCCCCCTTGCGATGGACCAGGCAGCGCACCCGGCCGCCCGCGGTTTCGTGCGACTCGAACTTGGCGATGTTGTGTGCCACGTCATAGATGAGCGTGAGGCCGATCGACTCGGCGTTGCGCTCGAGCACCGACTCGAACGCGCGGCGCACCTTGTCGGCGATGAACTGGCGGTTTGCCCACGCGTAGTTGGCCGCAGCGCGCATCGCCCCCAGGTAGGCCCCGGCCTCGGCGTCTTGAGCGGAGCGCAGGCCAGCTGGCGGTCGGGGAGCGTGATGCCCCAGCCCGAGAGCTTGCGCGAGACATAGCGCACGTGGTCGGTGCACACTTGGTGGCCAAGCCCGCGCGAGCCGCAGTGGATCATCATCGTGACGAGGCCGCGCTCGATCCCGAACGCCCAGGCCGCGTCCGCGTCGTAGATCTCGGACACCTCCTGCACCTCGAGGAAGTGATTGCCCGAGCCCAGCGTGCCGAGCTGATCCCCATGACCAGCGCGTTCTCGGCATTGACCGCGGTGAACGGCCGGCCTGCGGGCTCGGTCAGCAAGGTGTCGTTCTCGGCGCAGGAGTGGTGCGGGCATGTGTACGCGCAGCTCCTGGCCGCCGATCGCTTCGCCTACTGGCAGATGGACGGCCCTGGGTTCGAGAAGGAACTGGCGCGACTGGGGCGCTCGCCGCGAACGGCGCGCATGCCGTGAGTAGCGCCACCTGTCACCCCTCGCGGTGACAGTCCGGCCGAGATGACGTGACAACGACACAGCGGCTCGCACACGCGGGCCGCTGTCCGCGTGTGTTCTGCGGCGGTTCGCACACGCTCCGCGCTTGGCACGCGCGATGCTGCGTTCGTGTGCGTTCCCATCCTCCGGAGAAGCACCGGGCCACGAGACCGAAGGCCGCAGTGCGGCGGGGGGGGGACTCTTGCGAGTGGGTGCGATGGTGGTGGTGGGGATGTTGCTGACAAGTGATGCAGAAGCAGGTCGGGCCAGCGTGCCACTGGGGTGCTGTGTCCCCTACATCCATCGCGCACTCGTTCATGGAGCCGAAGTCACCACTCCGCTCTCCGGACCCCACGAGACCGTCATCGCGTTTTACACCGCGTTCGCGAATCTGGATGCCCAGTCGCTCAGGCGACACTCGAGTCGTGAACTCAGCGAGCTCGCCTCGGCGCCATGGTTCCGCTTGAAGTGCCCCGATGACCGCATGCGCTTCTCGAACGGGCATCTGTGGCTCGGGATGCGCGCCAGTGTGGCGGCTCGCTTCGGCGATGTCGACGGGCTGCACATCGTTCACCTCGGGCCGATGCAGGAAGCCAGCGTAGCGTGGGGTAAGGTGACGCTGCACGCGCTGATGTGGGTCTCTCCACGCAAGCCAAGAGCCCAAGAATGGCCCGGCAGACTCGTGCTGCATCGCTTCGATCTCGAGCGCGCCGGCGTCGACAACGATGAGTGCGGGACATGGCACATCGTGCGCTGGACCGAGGAACTCGGCGAGCCCGATGCGACTGGCGTCGGCTCAGACCTTGTCTGGCGCGGGCCAGCCCGCGAAGCCGTGGTGCCCGTGCTCGATGAGGACCTGCCGCTCGAGCTGGCCTTCGCTCGCGCCGCGGCAGAGCCCGGACCGATCCTGAGCTTCGCGCTCGCGCTGCCGCGTGCGACCGAAGTGACCCTATCGCTGATTGACGTGCAGGGACGCGTGCAGATTCGCAGGCGCTGGACCGAGCTTGGCGGCGGCCGACACACCTTGAGACTCGCCGAGCATGAGGCTCCGCCCGGCATCTACTGGGCGCGCCTCCATGCAGGCGCCGAACAGCGCGACGTGCGAGTGACCCTGGTGCGGTGAAGGACGGCGGGCGGTCGTCGGCAGAACGACCGCCCGCCGGGTGGGAGCGCTACTTCGCGGAGTCGGCGGAAGCCATCGTCCTCGCGCCGAGGTCAACACGTATCTCACTGAGGACTCGTACCGTGGTCATGCGTTGCACTCGCGAGAACTCGTAGATCCGTCGATAGCGTGCCCGGCGCTCGCTGCGGGGGAGCGACAGCTGTCGAACATCGGCGAGCTCGCGCGGAACCGGCACGAGGGGCGTTCCACTCGTCTGTGACGTGTCAGGTCCTCCGACCGCGACGAATATCAGTCGCACCCGGCTGGTCTCGGCAACGGGACAGTGGAGGTCCCATCCGAACTGTTCCGGATCGTCCCGGTTCCCGATGTGCCCGGGTTCTCTCACCAGAAGTGGTCGATCGCCGAGCGGGAACATCGAAGACATCGGTAGCGGTTCAGCCGCCATGATCTTCTCGGCGATCTCCTGCGCGCTCGGAGGCGCGTCCACCCAGGGGGCGAGGATCAGAAGTGGTGTTCCCGGAGACACTGCTCTCGCAGTGATCCGGAGAAGCGGGCCGCTCGACTTCCAGCCAGAAGGGGTCAGAGACTCGAGACTCGAGATGGAGATCGTCGGGCGATCGAACCAGACGGTGTCGCCGAGCGAGTTCGAGTACTCGAGTGCTCGCAGGGGTTCAGCTCGAGCAGGGGGCAGCGAGAAGCCAGAGAGAGACGAGTGCCCCACGACGAGCCATTGCAGAACACGACTCAGCCGGGCGCGAGTCATCTACTTCCCGCCCCGCCCCTGATGCTGCGCGATCAGCTTGTCCACCACCTCAGGCTCCGCCAGCGTCGAGATGTCACCGAGACCCGTGTACTCGCTGCTCGCGATCTTGCGCAGGATGCGGCGCATGATCTTGCCCGAGCGGGTCTTCGGGAGCCCCGGCGCGATGTGGATCACGTCGGGCGTGGCGAATCCGCCGATCGCATGGCGCACCTGCTCCTTGAGAGCGCCCTCCAACTGGGCGGCGTCGTGCGAGGCGTACTCAGCACTCAGGCTGACGTAGGCGTAGATGCCCTGGCCCTTGATGTCGTGCGGAAAGCCGACCACGGCCGCCTCGGCAACGGCCTCATGCGCCACCAACGCGCTCTCGACCTCGGCGGTGCCGAGCCGATGGCCCGACACGTTCAACACGTCGTCGATGCGGCCGGTGATCCAGTAGTAGCCGTCCTCGTCGCGCCGGCAACCGTCCCCGGTGAAGTAGCGGCCCTTGTACTGGCTGAAGTAAGTCTGGCGGAATCGCTCGTGGTCGCCCCACACGGTGCGCGCTTGGCCCGGCCACGGCGTCTCCAGGCACAGCGCGCCGCTCACGCCGTTGCCCTCGAGCACGCGGCCACTCTCGGGATCGACGATCACCGGCTTCACGCCGAAGAAGGGCAGCGTCGCCGAGCCGGGCTTCATGGGCGTCACGCCGGGCAGCGGCGTGATCAGGATGCCGCCGGTCTCGGTCTGCCACCACGTGTCGACTACGGCGCAGCGGCCGTCTCCCACCACGTCGTGGTACCAGCGCCAGATCTCGGGATTGATCGGCTCTCCCACCGAGCCCAGCACACGCAGCGAGTTGCGCTTGTACTTCTTCACATGCTGGTCGCCCGCCTGCGCGATGGCACGCAGCGCGGTGGGGGCGGTGTAGAAGATGTTGATGGTGAGGTCATCCACCACGCGCCAGTAGCGGCCCGGGTCGGGGTAGACGGGCGTCGACTCGAACAACACGGTGGTGGCGCCGTTGGCGAGCGGGCCGTAGACGATGTAGCTGTGGCCGGTGATCCAGCCGACGTCGGCGGCGCAGCAGTAGATGTCGCCCGGGTGATAGTCGAACACCAACTTGTGCGTGTACGCGGCGTACACGAGATAGCCGCCGGTCGTGTGCAGCACGCCCTTGGGTTTCCCCGTGGAGCCCGAGGTGTAGAGGATGAACAGCGGGTCCTCGGCGCCCAGCCACTCCACAGTGCAGGTCGAACGCTGGCGGCGCATCTCGTCGTCCAGCCAGTGGTCGCGTCCCGATCGCATGGGCACGGCGGTCTCGTTGCGACGCGCCACGAGCACACTCGTCACGATCGAGAGTCCCTCGACCGCCTTGTCGGCGATGGCCTTGAGCGGGATCTCCTTGCCGCCGCGCATGCCGACGTTGGCGGTGACCAGCACGCTGCAGCCGGCATCGAGGATGCGGTCGCGCAGCGACTCGGCCGAGAATCCGCCGAACACCACCGAGTGCACCGCGCCGATGCGGGCGCAGGCGAGCATCGTCGCCACGGTCTCGGGGATCATCGGCATGTAGAGGCAGACGCGGTCGCCCTTCTTCACGCCGTGTGCGATCAGCACGTTGGCGATGCGGCAGACGTCGTGCTTCAGCTCGCGGTAGCTGATGTGGCGGTAGACGCCCGGCTCGTCGGCGGCCCACACGATGGCGGTCTGATCGGCGCGCGTCTCCAGGTGGCGATCGACGCAGTTGTAGCAGGCGTTCAATCGCCCGCCCGAGTACCACGCGAAGTCGACCGCGTCGTAGTCGGCGTCGAGCACCTGATGCCACGGGTGGAACCAGGTCAGAGCCTTGGCCTGCTCGCCCCAGAATCCCGTGGGATCATCGAGCGACCTCTTATAGAGGCGCTCGTACTCCTCCATCGAACGCACATGAGCGCTGGCCTGGATGTTCAGCTTGACCGGGTAGAGCTCCTGGGACACGGGCGCCTCCTCGAGAGATGTCCGGCGCGCGTCATGCCGCGCTTCGCGGGCCGGGGATTGCGATCCGGGCGAGCGTAGCCCGAGGCAGCGGGTCACGGGAAGGGGTCGATGGTAAGATGCCCGGCTCGCCCTCCGTCCGCTTCCGCGACCGACCTCAGCGTTCCCCGGAGCCCATGCCGACTCTTCCGATCGACATCGTCTCGCGCCTCACCCAGTCCCATGCGCAGGACCTGCTCGCCGCGCTCTCCACGTTCCCGCAATGGGTTCGCGAGCGAGGTCTCCAGTACGCCGATGAGGGACGCGTTGGGGCGATTCGTCATGAGGGCGCTTCCGTGCGCGCGCCGGTGCGCGGCGGCCATGTGTACGCGACGAGGTGGACGTTCGCCGATGTCGGTGCCCGCTCTGTCTGTTCGTGTCCGGCGGGACCGCATTGCAAGCACGCTTACGCCGTCGGGGCGCTTGTCCTGGCCGCTCTCGTCCAGGAGTCGCGAATCGACCGGGAGGCCGCGATCGAGGTGCTGCAAGCGGCGTGGTTCGGCGACGCGCCGGTGCGCCGAGGTGGCGGCAAGGTGTGGAGCCCCAAGGGCCGCGACTCCTCCGACTTGAAGCTCAAGATGGAGTTGCGTCGCCTCGGATCACGCGAGCACTGGGAGGCTGCGAGCGCGGCATCGTTCCTTCTGTTGGAGAGTGGCGTCTGGAGCGAGGCGGTGCCGCGCGCCGCGATCGACGAGGTCATCGAGGAGCCCGATGCCGAGCTGCGGGCGCTGAGGCTGGCGAGGCTGATCGCCGACGCCAAGGGCGATCCGCCGCCTGCGCTCGCCGCCTATCTGGAACGGACCGATCTCTTCGCGAGGCTCGCCGAGCGCGAGCGCACGCAATTGCTCGAGTCCCTGCAGCGATGGCCCGCGAGCGCCGCGACGCCCAAACGCCTGCGGGCCGTGCTCGGCCTGATCGGTGTGGGCTCGCAGGTCGAGGTCACGCTCGAGGCGCGCCTGACCACCGACCGCATGAACGATGCCTCGCGCAGCACGCATCAGCTGGAGATGCTCGCGAGCGAACTCAAACGCGATGCCTCGGTGCTGACGCCGCCGCAGGCGCGCCTGCTGCGCGCACTGCTCGAGGGCGAGATGCGCTACACGCTCGCCGGTTCCGGCGCGGCGCGGCTGCGTGTGTCCGAACTGGAGCACCTGCTCGATCGCGTGGGCGATACGCCCTTCCTCACGTGGGACGATTCGTTGCCGGGCGATCTCGCCGAGCGCGCCGGCATCGAGCCGGGCTCGCGTGTGCGCGTGGCGCTCGATGGGGTCAAGTTGGAGCCGGGTTGCACCCCCGATGGCGAGGATCTCGTGCTCGGCCTGCGCGCCGTGCTGCCCGACGGCACCGCGCGCACGCTCGAGCAGGTGCTGCACCTGCCCGCCACCGCGGGCGAGCAGCCGTGGTCGCATGGCTTCACCATCGCCGATGGGTTGGTGCATCGCGTCACCGAGGAGCCGCCGCTCGAGGTGATGCGGCACTTCCGCGAGACCGGCTCGGTGCGCGTCGGAGCGGGCGAGGCGGGCGTGCTGCAGTCGCTCGCCATGCGCTTCACCGCGGTCGCCGACGCGCTGCGCATGCATGCCGTGATGCACCACGTGACGCCGGTCGTGTGCCTCGACCTGCGCACGTCGGACTGGCTTCAGGTGCGCGTGTTCGCGCACGAGGGTGCCAGTGAGTGGCGGCCCGGCCTGCCGCTCGGCGCCGAGGAGACGCTGTTCGAGTGGCAGCCCGATGGCCGTTGGGCGCGCGTGCGCGAGGCACGCGCCGACGCGAGCGCGCTGCTGCCGGAGGGCATCGCACCCGAGCCCGGACTCGCCGAGGAAGAGGGCGAGGACGCTGATGGCCTCGAAGGTGAGAAGCCGCAGCCGAGCGCAGAGACGCCGACCGTGCCCTCGATCGAGACGCCGAGCACCACGTGGCTGCACCTGCCCGAGCCCGGCCGCGTCGCGCCGGTCGAGAGCTGGCTCGCCACGCTGGGGCTGCGCACCTCGCGCAGCGCTGCTCCCGGGCAAGTGGCGCCCGCCGAGGACGACCGCGATCTGGGGCGTTGGCTCAAGCTGACGCGCCGCAGCATCGAGTCGTGCATGCGCGCATGGGAAGCACGCCCGCGCTCGGTGCGCTTCTATGGCAACCGCGAGGCGGAGCAGTTGTTCGGCGGTGCGGCGCGCCCCGGTCCGAGTGTGCGCGTCGAGAGTTCGGGACTCGACTGGTTCAAGGTGTCGCTGACGTGGGCCGAGGAGGCTGCCGCGCTGCGGCCCGAGGATCTCGCCAAGCTGCGCGCCAGCCGAGAGCCCTTCGTGCGACTGCGCTCGGGTTGGGTCAAGCGCGAACAGGTCGAGCAGGCGGACGCGCTGGCCATGGCGCTCGCCGATCTGGGACTGGAGGGCGTCGGCGGCGATCAGCGCGTCCATCTCGCGACCCTGGCGCAGGCGAGCGAGGAGAGTCTGGCGACGCTCGCCCGCCTGGGCGGAGCGCTCGAGGCGGTCGATGCGCTACGCGAGCGACTCGCCGCGTTCAAGGGACTCCCCGAGGTGCCGCCTTCGTCGCAGCTGGCGGCCGAGCTGCGTCCCTATCAGCAGCGTGGGCTCGACTTCCTGAGTTGGACGGGCGACATCGGGCTCGGCGCGATCCTCGCCGACGACATGGGACTCGGAAAGACGATCCAGGCGTTGGCGTGGCTGCAGAACCTGTGTGAGGCCGACCCCGATGGCGGCCCCTCGCTCGTCGTCTGTCCCGCATCGGTGGTGCATAACTGGGTGCGCGAGGCGCAGCGATTCACGCCGGACCTGCGTGTGCTGGCGCTGACCGCCGGGGGCGAACGCGCCGCGATGCGTGACGCCGCTCACGAGCACGATGTGCTCGTCACCACTTACGCGCTGCTTCGCCGCGACCTCGCGTTCTGGCGCGAGCAACCGCTGCGCGTCGCCATCCTGGATGAGGCGCAGCACATCAAGAATCCGGCGACCGCGGTGGCCAAGGCCTCGCTCGAGCTGAAGGCGCGGCATCGCCTGGCACTGACCGGTACGCCGATGGAGAACCGGCTGCTCGATCTGTGGAGCCTCGTGTCGTTCACCAACCCCGGGCTGCTCGGATCGCGTGGCACGTTCCTCACCCGATTCGACGGGCCCGATGTGCCGGCGCATGCGAGACGGCTGCTCTCGGCCAAGTTGCGGCCCGTGTTGCTGCGCCGTCTCAAGTCGCAGGTCGCCCAGGAGCTGCCGCCGCGGATCGAGGAGCGCCTCGACTGCGAGCTCACACCGGGGCAGCGCAAACTCTATCTCGCCGAGCTGACGCGCACGCGCGAGCGCATGAAGTCGGCCACCACCGAGGACCCGACGCAGCAGGGCAAGCGTTTCGAGATCCTCGCGGCGCTGACGCGTCTGCGTCAGATCTGCTGCCATCCGGCGCTGGCGGGTGGGCGCGCCGACCTGGGCTCGGGCAAGTTCGAGGCGCTGCACGAGCTGCTCGAGCCGCTGCTCGCCGAGGGCCGCAAGGTGCTGGTGTTCTCGCAGTTCGTCGAGTGCTTGAAGCTGGTGCAGCACGATCTGCGCGAGCGCGGCGTGCCGTATCACGTGCTCGTCGGCTCGACCACGCGCCGCGAGGACGTGGTGAAGGCGTTCGAGGACGATCCGCGCGCCTGCGTGTTCCTGATCTCGCTCAAAGCGGGTGGCACCGGTCTCAACCTGACCGCTGCGAGTGACGTCGTGCTCCTCGACCCGTGGTGGAACCCCGCTGTCGAGGCGCAGGCGATCGACCGGACGCACCGCATCGGCCAGACGCGCACCGTGATCGCCTACCGGCTGATCGCGCGCGGAACCGTGGAGGACCGCATCGCCGAGCTGCAGGAGCGCAAGCGGGCCCTGATCCGGGACGTGCTCGCCGACGATGCCTTCACGCATGCGTTGACCGCCGAGGACGTGGCCTTCCTGCTCGCCCCCGACTCGGCGCTCGAGGGCTGATCGCGGCCGGGGTCCCGCTCTCGTGTGCGAGCGGCAGCTTCCGGTAGTCTGGCGCTCGACCCAGACGACAGTCCGCCATCCCACATTCGAAACGGAGGCAAAGTGAGCTACGTGGACGGATTCCTGGTTCCGGTGCCCAAGAAGAAACTCGCCGCCTATCGCAGCCTGGCGAAGAAGGCCGGCAAGTTGTGGCTCGAGCACGGTGCGCTGCAGTACTGCGAATGCGTGGGTGACGATCTCGCTCCCAAGGGAGCGGTGCCGTTCACCAAGGGGCTCAAGCTGAAGCGGGGCGAGACCCTCGTGTTCGCGTGGATCGCCTATCGCAACAAGGCGCATCGCGACAAGGTGAATGCCATCATCATGAAGGATCCGCGCATCGCCTCGTTGTGTTCCCCCACGGAGATGCCGTTCGACTTCAAGCGCATGGTGTACGGCGGCTTCAAGTCGATCGTCAGCTACTGAACTCCGCCGCCGGATCGCCGGAACAGCGCGCACCACACACTCGAGCCGAGGATGCGATGAACCAAGCCACGGGCACGTTCGAGGTTGCGATGAAGCCGCAGACGCCGCCCGTGGAGGCGGCGGGCGCGACGCTTGCGCGATTCTCGCTCGACAAGCGATTCGCGGGCGACCTCGAGGCGGTGGGCCGAGGCGAGATGCTGACGGCCAGAACCAAGGTCGAAGGCTCGGCGGGCTATGTCGCGATCGAGCATGTCACCGGGTCGCTCGCAGGTCGCACCGGCAGCTTCGTGTTCCAGCACTCGAGTACGATGGAGCGTGGCGCGTCTCGGCAATCGATCACCGTGATCCCGGATTCCGGCACCGATGGGCTGACCGGGCTCTCGGGTCACTTCCGCATCGACATCCGGGACGGGAAGCACCACTACGAGTTCGAGTACACACTCCCAGCTTGAATCGACTGCCGTCGGTCCGGCGCCGTGCGGACGGAGCAGGAGGGACCATGAAGATCGCGATGACCAGTGTGTACGTGCACGATCCCAGTGAGGCACATCGCTTCTACACCGAAGTTCTGGGCTTCGTCTCCTTCATGCACATGCCCGAGATGAGGCTTGCGATCGTGGTGTCGGTCGAGGATCCGCAGGGCACGGCGCTGCTGCTGGAGCCGAATGAGAACCCGATCGCCAGCGAGTATCAGCGCGGGCTCTATGACGCCGGACTGCCGACCATCGTGCTCGGTGTCCAGGACCTGAATGCCGAGCATGCGCGCCTGGCCGCCCGCGGCGTGTCGTTCCGGCAGTTGCCGACCCAGACGCCCTGGGGACATCAGGCGATCTTCGACGACACCTGCGGCAATTGGATCCAGATCCATCAGCCGCTGACGCCCAACTGAGCGAGTCTCGGAGAGCCGGCCTCGCGAATCGATGGCCAGCCGCCGCAGCGTTTCGCCACGGATGGGCTGAGCGGTAGGCTGTCGCCATGGTCGGGACGATGGTGGCGCACTATCAGATCCTCTCGGAGTTGGGCGCCGGCGGCATGGGCGTGGTCTACCTCGCCCGCGACACCAAACTCGACCGCGATGTCGCGATCAAGGCCCTCCCCGCGCACCTCGCCCACGACCCCGACCGCCTCGCCCGCTTCCAGCGCGAGGCCAAACTCCTCGCCTCCCTCAACCATCCCGGCATCGCCGCCATCCACGGCCTTGAAGTTGTGGACAACCAGCACTACCTCGTGCTGGAGTATGTCGAGGGTGAGTCGCTGGCTA
>JAYWEM010000065.1:0-43492 GCA_043779265.1 bacterium
GGCCGCGGGGGAGACCTCGCGGCCCGACGTGTCTCTGGAGCACCTTCCGCTCGTGCGATAGGGTGCAGGCCGACCTTCTCTCTGGAGTGGACCCGTGGCTGAACGATTCCCGCTGAACCCCGCGCAGCAGGCAGCCGTGGAGCATGACGGTGGCGCGGCGCTCGTCATCGCCGGCGCCGGCTCGGGCAAGACCCGCGTGCTGACCGCGCGCGTTGCGACGCTGCTCGAACGTGGAGTCGAGCCCGAGGGCATCCTCGCGTTCACGTTCACGAATCGCGCCGCTCGCGAGATGCGTGCCCGGATCGAGCAGGCGGTGGGCCCGGTGGCGAGTCGGCTCTGGATCGGCACGTTCCACGCCACGGCGATGAGGCTCCTGCGGCGTGAGGCCGGAACACTCGGCTTGCCGACCGGATTCACGGTCTACGATCGCGAGGATCAGGAGGGCCTGCTCAAGCGCGTGCTCAAGGATCTCGGGCTCGGGGATTCCGGCTACAAGATCGGCGCGGTGCTCTCGCGCATCTCCGATGCCAAGAACGCCCTGGTCTCTCCCGAGGCTTTCGAGAAGGCGGCGCTCTCGCCCTTCGAGCAGAGGATCGGCGAGTGCTTTGCGCGCTACCAGCAGGGGCTGCGGCGGGCGGGCGCTCTCGACTTCGACGATCTGATCGGCGAGACGGTTCGGCTGCTGCTCCATCACCCGGCTGCGGCGAGTCGCTGGCAGCAGCGATTCCGTCATGTGCTGGTGGACGAGTACCAGGACACGAACCACGCTCAGTTCCGGCTCGTCCAGGCGTTGGCGACCGGGCAAGGCAATCTGTTCGTCGTGGGCGATGATGATCAGTCGATCTACGGGTGGCGCGGAGCGGACCTCTCGAACGTGCTCGACTTCGAGGAGGCGTTCCCGGGGGCGGTCACGTTCCGGCTCGAGCAGAACTATCGCTCGACGCGCACGATTCTCGATGCGGCGAACGCGATGATCTCGCACAACCAGGCTCGCAAGGGCAAGACGCTGTGGAGCGATCGCGAGGCGGGTCGGCCGATCCTCTTCACGCTATGCAGCGACGAGAGCGACGAGGCGAGGCGCGTGCGCGGCTGGCTCGAGGAACAGCGTCATCGTGGCCGGGCACTGCGTCGCTGTGCGGTGTTGTATCGGACCAACTCGCAGTCGCGCGCCCTCGAGACCGAACTGCGGCAGAATCGCATGCCCTACGAGATCGTCGGCGGGCTGTCGTTCTTCCAGCGCCGCGAAGTGAAGGACGTCCTGGCCTACCTTCGGCTCGTGGTGAATCCGGCCGATGGCGCCGCCTTCTTCCGCATCTGGAATACGCCGAGACGCGGCATGGGTCCGGTCGTCCTGGCCGCGGTCGAGGGTCAGCTGGCGGCAGGGGCCGCGAACCCGATCGAGGCGCTGAGAGCGGTCCGCGCGGCGGGCGGCCTGAAGGGCGCTGCTCGCGCTGGTGGTGACCAGTTGCTCGCGCTGCTCGATGAGCTAAGTGCCCAAGCGGCAGAGCCCGCGGAGATCGTGTTCGGCCGGATGCTCGAGCGAACCGGCTATCTCGAGGGGATCGAAGCCTCGACGGATTCGGAACTCGCCGAGCGTCGCGCCAACGTCGAGGAACTCGGCGTGGCCGCGGCGCAGTTCTCGGCGCAGGGGCGTGGGGGCCTGCTGGACTGGTTGTCGGAGTGCTCGCTGCTGACCGATGCCGATCGCCTGCACGAGGATCAGGATCGGGTTCTGCTCCTGACCATCCACAACGCCAAGGGCCTCGAGTTCGGCGCGGTGGCGATCGCGGGCCTCGAGGAGGGACTGATGCCGCACGCCTCGTCGCTCGAGGATGCGACCCAGCTCGAGGAGGAGCGGCGTCTGTTCTATGTCGCACTCACGCGAGCGGAGGACGAGGTGCTGCTGACCGCCGCGTCGTTCCGCCGCCGCTACACCGCGGGTGGGGCGATGGGGAGTTGGGGCGGCCAGGTCTCGCGATTCGTCGAGGAGGTGCCCCCGCATCTGCTGCATCGCGAAGGCGGCGCGCGATCGGCTTCAGCCGAGCGTGCACCCGAGCGCGGCGACTCGCATCGCACGGGAGCGAGGGGCGCGCATGCACGTCGTGGAACGGCCTCCGGTGTGTGGCGGGATCCGCATGGGATGTCGCGCGATGAAGTCCGCGACCTCAGCCTCGATCACGGCGGGTCGGATGTCGATGTGATCCCGCGCGTTCCCTCGGCGCGCTCGGCGGAGAGCCGACGTGCGATCGGACATGCGGTGTTCCACGAGAAGTTCGGTCGCGGAACGGTGCTCGATGCCGAGGGCGGCGGCCCCGACATGAAGCTGACCGTGCGCTTCGCCGGTTCGGTCAAGAAAGTGCTGGCCCGATTCGTCATGGGAGGGGCCGATGTCGATCCCGCGTGAGGAGGTGCTGCGCGTCGCCGCGCTCGCCCGCATCGAGATCCCCGTGGACGAAGTCGACCTCGTCGCTTCGCAGCTCTCCGGCATCCTCGACTTCGCGGCTCAACTGGATCGACTCGACCTCGGCTCGGGCGAGCCATTGGCCTTCGCACCCGAAGCCGCGGCGGCGAGGCCCGACGCCGCGGATGGCCGTCAGCTCGCGCCGGGGCAGGCGACCGATGCGGCACCGGAGTCCGAGGATGGGCACTTCCTCGTTCCTCCGGTGGTGGAGCATCTGAACCCGTGAGCACCGAAGGACTGTGGCGGTCGTCGGCGGCCGCGCTCGCTGCACGCGTGCGTGCGGGTGACGTGAGTGCGGTCGATGCCGCCGAGTCGGGGTGGGCCGGTCCCGCGAAGCTGTGGGAGGCCGACGTGCATGCGGTCGCGCACACGGATGCCGCGACCCGTCGCGCGAACGCCGAGTCGACGTCACGAGCGGGTGCCCTGGCGGGAGTGCCGGTGCTGATCAAGGACAACCTGTGCACAACCGAGTTCCCGACGACCTGCTGCTCACGGATCCTCGCGGGCTACCGTTCGCCGTTCGACGCCACCGTGGTCCGACGGCTGCGCGAGGCGGGTGCGGTGATCGTGGGCAAGGCCAACATGGATGAGTTCGCGATGGGTTCGTCCACCGAGTACTCGTGCTACGGGCCGACGCGAAATCCTCACGACGTGAGCCGTGTCCCCGGTGGCAGCTCGGGAGGGGCAGCCGCAGCGGTCGCTTATGGGCTGGTTCCCGTCGCGCTCGGGTCGGACACTGGAGGATCGGTCCGACAGCCGGCTGCGTTCTGCGGCGTCCTCGGGCTCAAGCCGACCTATGGCCGGTTCTCTCGCTACGGCCTCGTGGCCTTCGGCTCCTCGCTCGATCAAGTGGGGGTGTTCGCGCGCCACGTCGAGGATGTGGCATTGACCTACGCCGCTCTGGCGGGCCCCGATCCGTTCGATGCCACCATGCGCCTCGGTGCCGCCCCGGATGTCGGTCGCTTCGACTCGGGCGTCGAGGGCCTGCGCTTCGGTTGGCCCGCCGGCCTGTGGGCCGCGGGTGTCGATCCCGGCATCGTCGAGGCGCTCGAGCGCTCGGCCACATCGCTCGAGCGAGCCGGCGCGAACCGTGTGCCGCTCGAGTTCATGCCCGGCGAGTACGGCGTCGCGGCCTACTATCTCGTCGCAACGGCCGAAGCGAGCTCGAACCTCGCTCGCTTCGATGGCGTCCGCTACGGCTTCCGCCACCCGGGTGCCGACGACGTGCTCTCGATGCACGCAAAGACGCGCAGTGAGGGTTTCGGCGCCGAAGTGCGCCGCCGCATCCTGCTCGGCACGTATGCCCTGAGCTCGGGCTACTACGAGGCCTATTACCTGAAGGCGCAGCGCGCCCGCACCCGCATTCGCGAGGAGTACGCCCAGGCGTTCTCCCGCTGCGATGCCCTGCTCATGCCCACGACTCCGACGCTGCCGTTCCGGATCGGCGAGAAGTCCGAGGATCCGCTGGCCATGTACCTCTCCGACATCTTCACGATCGGGGCGAATCTGGCGGGCATCCCGGGGCTGAGCGTGCCGGCGGGACTCGGCGCGGGTGACCTCCCGATCGGCGTGCAGTTGCTGGGACCCGAGGACAGCGAGCCGAACCTGCTGCGCCTGGCGCGTGCGCTCGAGGCGGGAGGGGATCGCGCGCGGATGGGTCGCGAGCATGAGACGGAGGTGGCATGGCCCTCGAGGCGGTGATCGGGCTGGAGTGCCACATCCAGCTGCGCACGAACACCAAGATGTTCTGTTCGTGCCCCATCGAGTTCGGGGCGGCGGCCAATACGCTCGTCTGCCCCGTCTGTCTCGGACTGCCCGGCTCACTGCCACGACTGAACGAGGCAGCGGCGGACATGGCGCTGCGGCTGGCACTCGCACTCGACTGCCGGATCCGCGAGCGCAGCGTGTTCGCGCGCAAGCACTACTTCTACCCCGACATGCCGAAGAACTACCAGATCACGCAGTACGATCGACCCTATTGCGAAGGGGGTTCGGTCCCGGTCCAGATCGAGGGCGTCACAAGGCGGTTCGAGCTGACGCGCATCCACTGCGAGGAGGATGCCGGCAAGACATTCCATCCCGAACGCATCTCCGATCGCCGACGTTCGCGCGTGGACTACAACCGCGCTGGAGTGCCGCTGCTGGAATTGGTGACCGAGCCCGTGTTCCGCACCGCGGCCGAGTGCTCGGCATTCCTGACCGTGCTGCGCAAGCTCGTCCGCACGCTCGCGATCTCGGGCGGCGACATGGAGAAGGGGCAGTTGCGCTGCGACGCGAACGTCTCGCTGCGTGAAGCTGGCCACGACGGGCTCGGCACCAAGACCGAGATCAAGAACCTGAACACGATCAAGGGCGTCGAGCGCGGGGTGGAAGCCGAGATCGAGCGCCAGCGTCGGCTGATCGCCGCGGGGGACCGGGTCGTGCAGGCGACGCTGCTCTATGACGCCGACGCCGATCGTCTGGCGGTGATGCGCACGAAGGAGCACGCGCACGACTATCGCTACTTCCCGGATCCCGACCTCCCGATCCTGACGCTCGCGCCCGAGCGGATCGAAGCGGTGCGCCGCTCGCTGCCCGAACTTCCGTGGCAGCGCGAATCGAGGCTGGCCGAACAGTACGGGCTGCCCGCCTACGATGCCGCGGTGCTCTCGGAGCCGCGGGAGTTGGCGGACTACTACGAGGCGGTGGCGGGCGCATCGGATGGGAAGCTGGCGAGTAACTGGCTGATGACCGAGGTGCTCCGAGTGCTGAAGGAGCGCGAATGGAGTCTCGAGCAGTGGGTGGCCCAGGTTCCCGCGACGCGCATGGCGGCCTTCCTCGCGCGAGTCGCCTCGCGCCAACTGCCCGGGCCGTTGGCCAAGCAGGTCTTCGCGTGGATGCTCGAGGAACCGGGTGATGTCGAGTCGCTGCTCTCAGCCCACAACGTGGCGGTGCAGTCCTCGGCCGAGTCGCTCGAGCCGCTCGTGCGCTCGGTGATGGAGGAGAACGCCAAGGTGGTCGAGGATCTCCTCGCCGGCCGCGAGGCGGCGTTCGGCTTCCTCGTCGGACAGGTGATGAGGAAGAGTGGCGGCCAGGCCGTGCCCCAGACCGTGCAGCAGTTACTGCGCGCTGCACTCGACGCGCGCGCCGCGGGCGGATGAGCGGCCGACTCGCCGAGGCGCTCCGCACGGCGCTCGAGTCGCCGATCGGGGACCATCTCGGTCAGGTGTTCCATGCCCCGTTCGTGACCGTTCTGCTCGCGGAGCAAGGCGGCGGCGAAGCCACCGCGGAGGCCCTCGAGGTGGCTCGTGATGCGCTGGCTCGCTGTGGCGTCGCACCGGGGCGGCAGATGGTGCTGCTCGCCTCGACGGGAGCGCCGCTCACGGATGCACGGGAAGTCGCCCGAGCGCTTCGATCCCGACTGGGGCTTCCGGTCGTCCTGCACGATCCCGCTCGCTCGCCGAGCATGCTGTCCTCGAAGGAGGGAGGGCTCCGCATCGCGCTCGATGATGAGTTGAGGGAGGCGGAGGCGGTGGTGGTCGTGAGCGAGATCCGCGTGGGAGCTGCGTTCGGCGAAGCGGGAGGCGAGGAGTTGTTGGTTCCGGGCGCCGCGGATGCGGAGTCGATCGAGCGCTGCGCGCGGCTCGCCACGACGCCCGAAGGCCGCGCCGAGGTCGCGCGAGTCGCGATGGCCACGTGCCGGATCGACTATGCGCTCCTGTGGTCTCGCGGCGAGGACGTCCGCGCATGGGCCGGGGAGGCGCCCGCGGTGTTCGACCTCGCGCGGCAGGCGATCACGCTGCGGCGTGCGCCACGAGCCGAACCGATCTAGAGTCGGGTCATGCGTCCATCTCACATCCTGATCGTCGGCGCGGGCGGACGTGAGCACGCGCTCGCGTGGCGGCTCGCGCGCGACCCGCATGCGCCGGTGGTGGAGATGGCCCCTGGCCATGACGGTGCGGCGACGGAGTTCACCTGCCATCCGGTCTCGGAACTCGATGCCGAGGGGATCGCCCGCATCGTGCGCGATCGCGGCATCGACCTGGTCGTCATCGGTCCCGAGGCGCCGCTGGCCGCCGGGGTCTCGGACCGGATCTCGGAACTCTCGATCCCGGTGTTCGGACCCTCGCAGGCGGCGGCGCGGCTCGAGGCGAGCAAGTGGTTCGCCAAGGAGATCATGCTCGCGGCCTCCGTCCCGACGGCACGCGCCGAGCGTCACTCCGATGCCCGGGCGGCCCTGCAGGCCCTCTCGCGTTTCGAGGCACCGTGGGTGATCAAGGCCGACGGGCTCGCGGCGGGCAAGGGCGTGTGCGTCACGTCGGCCGAGACGGAGGCGCTGGCGTTCATCCGCGACTGCCTCGAGAGCGATCGATTCGGTGAAGGCGGTCGCGCCGTGGTGATCGAGGAGCACCTCGTGGGCGAGGAGGTCTCGGTCATGGCGGTGTGCGACGGCTCGCGCGCGGTTCTGCTTCCACCGGCGCGCGACTACAAGCGCGCGCTCGATGGCGACCTGGGCCCCAACACGGGAGGCATGGGTTCGTACGCGCCGGCCGGTTCGCTGGATGCCTCGGGCGAGCGCGACGTGCTCGAGCACATCGTCGAGCCGGTCCTTCGGGTAATGGCCTCGAAGGGGATGCCGTACCGGGGGCTCCTCTACTGCGGGCTCATTTTGACCGAGCAGGGACCCCGGGTGATCGAGTTCAACGCGCGATTCGGCGATCCGGAAGCACAGAGCATCCTGCCGCTCGTGGCGGGTTCGCTCTCCTCGCTCCTCGCATCGGCGGCGAGCGGCGAGTTGACGCCTTCGGTCATCGGGCGCGAAGCGGGCGCCGCGGTCACGTTGGCTCTCGTCGCCGAGGGTTACCCGGATCGGACGACGCCGGGCGGGAGGATCGAGGGCCTCGACGAGGTGGCGAGTCGATTCGATGTGCATGTGTTCCACGCCGCCACGCGCCGCCAGGACGGCTGGGTCGTGAGCGGCGGGCGAGCCGCCTATCTCACCGCCGTCGCGACCGACGTCGAGGCGGCTCGCGTGCGCGTGATGGCCGCGCGAGCCTCGCTGAGCGGCGATCGGTGGCGCGCTCGAGCCGACGTCGCGCTCAGCATCGCGGCCCCGCCGCTCGCCGCCCGGAGGGGCGCATGAGCGTCGAAGTGCTTCCCATCGATTCGCTGCGCCCCGATCGCGCCGTGCTCGACGTTGCGGCGGAGGCCGTTCTACGAGGCGGCGTCATCAGCTTCCCGGGCGACTCCCTGTACGTGCTCGGTTGTTCGCTGCTCGATGTCTCCGCGGTCGAACTCGTGGCTCGCCTCAAGCGGCGGGGGCCCGGCAAGGCCGTCATCTCACTGATCCCCGATCCGTCCCAGGCCCAGGCTCTGGCATTGGTCGTGAGCCCGGTTGCCAAGCGCCTCATGGACTCGTTCTGGCCGGGGCCGCTGTCGCTCATCTTCCTCGCCGCCTCGATCGTGCCGAAAGGGGTCCAGGGGCAGGGCGGCACGGTGGCACTGCGCTGCCCGCGCGATCCGCTCTCCCAGGCCCTGCTCGCCCGAGTCGGGGGGCCGGTGGTGGCGAGCAGTGCCAACCTCACGGGACAGCCACCCGCGCAGACGGCCGAGGAGGTTCGAACACTGTTCGGCAATACGCTCGATCTGATCCTCGATGGCGGTCCCCGGCGATTGGACATCCCGACGACGCTGGTGGACGTGAGCGGTCCCCGGCCGAAGCTCGTTCGGCGCGGCGCGCTCGAGGTGGACGCGCTCCTCGGGGACTTCGAGGACCTCAGCGGCGGTAACGGTTGACCCGCCTTCCGCGGGCCTCCTATCCTCGACTCCCATGTCCCCATCCGATCCCGTCGTCCGAGTCCTGTTCGTCTGCACCGGGAACACCTGCCGCAGCCCATTGGCGGCGGCGGCCCTCGTGCACGAGTTGGGCACTGACGCGAGCCGGGTGCAGATCGGCTCTGCTGGTACCTCCGCATGGGAGGGACAACCGGCCAGCGAAGGCTCGGTCCGTGTGGCAGAAGCCGACGGCATCGACCTCGCATCGCATCGATCGAAGCGGGTCTCGGTCACCGAGATCCGAGCCGCGGACTGGGTGTTCGTGATGGAGCCCATGCACCGCATCGCACTCGAGGCGGTCGGTGGACCGCGCGATCGGGTGCATGTGATCAGTGAATGGCCAGCTGGAGGCGAGCCGGACCTCGAGGTCTCGGATCCGTTCGGCGGGTCGATCGAAGCTTACGAGGAGTGCTGGCGACGCATCCGCCGACACGTGCAGCGCATTGCGCCGCATGTCCGGCAGGCGCTGCGCGAGCGCATGGCGTCCTAGCGAGCCCCGACCACGAGGTGTCACGATGGCGATGACGAAGTCCGAGAAGATCTGGATGAACGGCGAGCTCGTGGCGTGGGATGACGCGAAGGTCCATGTCCTCTCGCACGCTCTGCACTACGGCTCCAGCGTATTCGAAGGCATTCGCGCCTATCGCACTCCGAAGGGTCCTGCCGTGTTCCGGCTCCCCGAGCACATGGAACGGCTGATGCAGTCCGCGAAGATCTACCGGATGAAAGTGCCTTACACCCAGCAGGACCTGGAGCGCGCCGTCCTCGAGACGATCGCGGTGAACGGCCTCGCCGAGTGCTACATCCGTCCGCTCGTCTACCGCGGCTACGCGCACGTCGGCGTCAATCCCATCGGCACGCCGATCGATGTCGCGATCGCGGCGTACCCGTGGGGCAAGTACCTGGGCGATGACGCGTTGACCAAGGGCGTCGCCGTCAAGATCGGCACGTGGGCGCGCATGGCGCCGAACACGCTCCCGGCCCTGGCGAAGGCGGGTGGCAATTACCTCAACTCGCAATTGCTCAAGCTGGAGGCGGTCGAGGATGGCTACGCGGAGGCGATCGCCCTCGATACCAACGGCTATGTCAGCGAGGGCAGTGGCGAGAACCTGTTCATCGTCGTGAAGGGCGAACTCCTGACGCCGCCGCTGCATTCGAGCATCCTCGGCGGCATCACGCGCAACACGGTCTCCAAGCTGGCGACCGAGCTGGGCTATTCGGTGCGCGAGGCGGTCATCCCCCGCGAGCTGCTCTATCTGGCGGATGAGTTGTTCTTCACGGGAACGGCCGTCGAGGTGACTCCGGTCACGTCGGTCGATCGGCTCCCGGTGGGCGATGCTTCGGTGGGGCCGATCACGAAGGCGATCCAGAAGGCTTTCTTCGACATCGTCAACGGCGAGCAGCCGGACCGGCACGGGTGGCTGACGGCGGTGCCGCAGAGCGCCTCGCTGCCGCGCGGCTGATGCGCGTCGCGATCGGCAGCGATCATGCGGGCTTCGCGCTGAAGCAGCGTGTGGCCGAGGAACTCGGCGCACTCGGGCACGAGGTCGTCGACCTCGGGACCGACTCGCCCGAACGATCCGTCGACTACCCCGATTTCTCGATCGCCGTCGCCGAACGCGTCGCGCAGGGCGAGGCCGATTGTGGGGTCATCGTGTGTGCCACCGGCATCGGCGCGAGCATCGCGGCCAACAAGGTGATGGGGGCGAGGGCCTCGGTGGTCACCAGCGAGGAGACCGCTCGGCTGACGCGCGCGGACAACGACAGCAATGTGCTGGCGCTGGGTGCCAAGACCGCTCCGAGCGTGGAGGCCGCACTGGGCTGGATGCGTGCCTGGTTGGAGACCCCGTTCGCGGCGGGACGCCATCTGCGCCGCGTCGACAAGATCCGGGACTACGAGGCGAAGCAGCAGAGACCCTGAGACCGTTGCGCCGTGACCGGCGCGGAAGGAGACGCCCGTGTCGGAACTCGAACGGCAGGATCCCGCTCTCGCGCGGGTGATCCGCGATGAGGCGGACCGGCAGCGCTCGACACTCGAGCTGATCGCCTCGGAGAACTTCGTGAGCGATGCGGTCCTCGAGGCGGCGGGCTCGGTGCTGACCAACAAGTACGCTGAGGGCCTGCCGGGCAAGCGCTACTACGGCGGCTGCGAGTTCGTCGATGTCGCGGAGAACCTGGCGCGGGATCGCGTGCGTCAACTGTTCGGCGCGGTCCATGCGAACGTCCAGCCGCACTCGGGTGCATCGGCCAACATCGCCGCCTATCTCGCGGTCTCGAAGCCGGGGGACACATTGCTCGGCATGAGCCTGGCGCACGGCGGGCACCTGACCCACGGTCACCCGGTCTCGATCTCGGGGCAGCTGTGGAAGGCGGTCCAGTACGGCGTTCGCCTCGAGGATGGGCGCATCGACTATGAGGAGATGGAGCGACTGGCGCGTGAGCATCGCCCGCGAATCCTGGTCGCCGGCGCGAGCGCCTATCCGCGCATCATCGACTTCGAACGATTCGCTCGGGTGGCCGATGAGGTCGGTGCGACCCTGGTCGTGGACATGGCGCACATCGCCGGACTCGTCGCCGCCGGGCTGCACCCGAGCCCCGTGCCGCACGCCGCGGTGGTCACGAGCACGACGCACAAGACGCTTCGTGGTCCGCGCGGCGGGATCATCCTGTGCCGCGCCGACTTGGCCGAGAAGGTGGACAAGCAGGTGTTCCCGGCGCTCCAGGGCGGGCCCTTGATGCACGTCATCGCGGCCAAGGCCGTGTGCTTCGGCGAAGCCCTGGCCCCGGCGTTCCGAACCTATGCCCAGCACGTGGTCACGAATGCGCGCGTGCTCGCGGAAACGCTGATCGCCGCCGGCTTCCCGCTGGTCTCGGGCGGCACCGACAATCACCTCATGCTGCTCGACCTCAGGGATCGCGGCATGACGGGGAAGGTGGCCGAGGAGGCCCTCCATCGTGCGCACATGACCGTGAACAAGAATGCGGTCCCGGGCGATCCGCAGAAGCCATGGGTCACGAGCGGGATCCGCATCGGGACGGCTGCGCTCACCACGCGGGGCATGGGTGAGGCGGAGATGCGGTCGATCGGCCTGTGGATCGCGCGCGTGCTGTCGGCGCCCGGCGACGAGGCGGTCGCTTCGAGCGTGGCGCGTGAGGTCCACGAACTGACGGCGGGTTTTCCGCTATTCAAGGCTGATGCCGGCGAGCGCTCCGCCGCCGGTCGTGCAGGTTGAGAGGCGGGACTCGCAGGCTGCAGCGGGGCGCTCCGCTGGCCGACCTCGAGTGCGCGTGAGGACGGGGGTTTGCTCTGTGGCACCTTTCATGCGTTCTCCGTGGGCTGCCTCGCACCTCCAGCGGAGACCTCCTGTGCTCGACCTCCTCGCCTTGTCGCTGGCTTCGCGCTTCGCCCCACGATTCGTGCCCGGTGCGGCCCTTCACCGCCGGGCCCTGGCACTCAGTGCCACGGGGGACCACGCCCGTGCCGATTATCTGCTGGATGCGGCAGCGCTCGCCTACCGCGAGGAACTCGCCGTCGAGGCGCTCGCGAGGCTCCGGGTGCATCAGGCCATGTCGCGTGTGCGGAGGCAGGGTGGGGATCCCGGCGAGTCGCCGATGCTGTTCGATGTCGTCCAGGGGATCCAACGGCTCGACCGTCTCGAGCGCTTCGAGAGCCCGCACGAGCTGGACGACGCGCGCGCGGTCCTCGCTGACTGGCTGGGTGATGGAGCCCCCTCTCGGGCGGCGTGACCCCGGCCCCGTCTCGTCGCTATACTGCACGACTTCGAGAGGACCTCGTTCAAACGACCGGCACCTTCCAGGAAGGAAGCTATGACCGTCGATTCCCAGGCCGCGCGGCGGATCGAACGCGCAGGTGAAACGCTCCAGCGGGTCCGCGATGAAGTCGGTCGTGCGGTCGTCGGCCAGCGGGCGATGGTGGACCGCCTGCTCATCGGACTCCTGACCGGTGGCCACATCCTGCTCGAGGGTGTCCCGGGGCTGGCGAAGACGCTCGCCGCGAATAGTCTGGCCCAGGCGCTCTCGCTCCGTTTCCGGCGGATCCAGTTCACGCCCGACCTGCTGCCGGCCGACCTCACGGGCACGCTGATCTACAACCCGCGTGACGGATCGTTCAGCGCCAAGAAGGGGCCGCTGTTCTCGAACCTCGTGCTGGCTGATGAGATCAACCGTGCACCGGCCAAGGTCCAGTCCGCGCTGCTCGAGGCGATGCAGGAGAAGCAGGTCACGCTCGGGGACGAGACGCACCGACTCGAGGATCCGTTCCTCGTGCTCGCGACCCAGAATCCGATCGAGCAGGAGGGGACGTACCCGCTGCCCGAGGCCCAGAGCGACCGCTTCATGTTCAAGGTCAAGATCGGCTACCCCGAGCGCGCCGAGGAGAAGGAGATCCTCCGACGTGCCGGACTCGCCACGCTTCCGACGCTGACGCCGCAGGCGACGCGCGAGCAGGTGCTCGAGGCGCGTCAGGCGCTCGATGCCGTCTACGTCGATGACAAGATCCAGGAGTACGCACTCGATCTGGTGGGCGCGACGCGCCGGCCCAAGGACTTCGGTCTGTCGCTCGAATCGATGATCACACACGGGGCCTCGCCGCGCGCGACGATCTTCCTCGTGCGGGGAGCCCAGGCGCTGGCCGTCGTGCGAGGTCGTCCCTATGTGCTCCCCGAGGACATCAAGGGCATCGCCCTCGACGTCCTCCGGCATCGCATCCAGGTCTCCTACGAGGCCGAAGCCGAGGGCGTGGACGGCGAGGAGGTCGCGCGCCGGATCCTGGAGCAGGTGCGCGTTCCCTGATGGCTGCGCCCGAGCTGCTTCGCCGCGTTCGCCGGCTCGAGATCCGGAGTCGGCACCTCGTCGAGGACCTCTTCACCGGTCGATCCGAGAGTGTGTTCAAGGGCCGCGGCGTCGAGTTCGAGGAGGTGCGCCCCTACGTCCCCGGCGACGAGGTGCGCGACATCGACTGGAATGTCACCGCCCGGTTGGGTGCGCCCTACGTGAAGCGGTTCGTCGAGGAACGCGAACTCACCGTGATGCTGGTCGTCGACGTCTCGCGGTCCATGCGGTTCGGGACGCACGGCCAGGATCGCCGCGAACTGGCGGCCGAGTTGTGCGCCGTGCTCGGGTTCGCTGCGGTGCGGCAGGACGATCGCGTCGGACTCGTCCTGTGCGCGGGTGAGGTCGAGCACTTCGTCCCACCGGCGCGCGGCCGTCGCCACCTGCTCCGCATCCTGCGCGACCTGCTGGCGCACGAGCCGCGCAGCGACGGCACGCGGCTGGGCGAGGGGGCGAAGTTCCTCGCGCGGAGCCTCAAGCGGCATGCGCTCGTCTTCTGGATGTCGGATTTCGAGGACACGCTCGATCCGAGGGACTGGCGCGTGCTCTCGAAGCGCCATGAGCTGACGGCTCTGGCGCTGCGCGACCCGCGCGACGAGGTGCTGCCTTCGGCCGGCTGGGTGGTGATGGAGGATCTCGAGACCGGCCAGCGGCGCATGGTGGACACCGGTTCGAGCTCCGTGCGGCAGCGCTACCAGACTCAGGCGCGCGAGCGCCGCCGCGCCGCCGAGCAGACGCTCGCCAAGGCGCGCTGTCCTCTGCTCGCGCTCTCGACCGATCCCAGGCGTCCCTGGCTCCCCGTCCTGTTGCAGCACTTCGCCTCGCGTCGTCGGGGCCGGGGCCTGGCGTGAGAGCGGGGGGGATCATGGCCGCGATCGCGATGGTCGGCCTGCTGGCCGATCCCGCCGCCGCTCAGGACAACCTGCCGCCACTCGAGGCGCTGCGAGGAGGCCCGAGGCGGCATGAGAGCGGGGTTCCCCTGCATGTCTCGGTGCTCCCCTCACCGGCAGCGGTCGGCGCGAAACTGTCGTATCGAGGCTCCGCGGTTGTGGATCGCGTCGTCCGCGTCGACTTCGTCCGGCCGAAGAGCGCGGGTGCGTTCACGTGGAGTGAGATGAACATCCGGCGCATCCCGTTCGCGAGCCAGGGCGCGTATCAGAACCAGAGTCGTGACAGCGTCGTGTTCGAGGCCGTGCTTCAAGTCTTCGAGACCGGTACCGTGGCCATCCCGGGACCCGAGATGCGGCTCGCGGGAGTGCAATGGAGTGCGCGGCCCGTGCACACGAGGCTTCCGACCGCGCATGTCGTGATCCGTTCGAGCCTCACGGCGGCCGACTCGGCGGCACGATTCCGTGGTCTGCGGGGCCCGCTCGCAGCGCCTTGGTGGGAGCGCATCAGCTGGTCGCGCGTGTTCGCGGGACTGATCGCCCTGGCGGCGCTCGTGCTGTTCATTCGCATGTTGAGGCGTCGGCGACCAGCGAAACCTGTGTCGGGCGCCGCTCCCGGGACGCCTCGCGCGAAGCGCGATGCCGCCACCGAGGCGCTGGATGCCCTGGCCGCGCTTCGGCGCGAGCAGTTGCCCGAGCAGGGGCGCTTCGATCAGCACGCGTTCGAGCTGACACGCATCCTGAGGCGCTATCTCGAGATCACGTTCGTGGTCCCGAGGCCCGGCGACACGAGTGAGGAGCTCATGGAGCGACTGCGTCAGTCGCGCCAGGCCGAGAGCCACGTCGCCCGGCTCGGTGGGCTGCTCGGTGTGTGGGACCGACTCAAGTTCGCCCGCGCCTCGTCCTCGGTCAACGAAGCTCGCGCCAGTGAGAGCGCGGTCGAGGACGTCATCCGTAGCACCCGAACGCCGGGGCGTGCGGCATGATCCGGTTCGAATACCCTTGGCTTCTGCTGGCGCTCCTGCTCTTGCCGGCTCTGATGATCCTGCGCTGGCGTCGGCCCGACACGCGGCGCCCCGCGGTGCTGTGGGGCCCGGTTCGCGGCATCCCGGTGGATGTGTGGCGCTCGCGTATCGTGCTGCTGGTCCGCGGCCTTCCGTGGCTCGTGCTCCTGCTGGCGCTGGTGGCGCTGGCCCGTCCACAGCAGGGCCTCCAGCAGAGCGAGGTGGAATCGAGAGGCGTGGACATCGTGTTGGCACTCGATGTCTCGCCGAGCATGCGGGTGGATGACATGGGTGGCGGATCTCGGCTCGATGTCGCGCGTGCGACGGCGATGGACTTCGTGCGAGGCCGGCCGCATGACCGGATCGGGGTCGTGGTGTTCGCTGGGACGGCGTTCACGCAGTCCCCGCTGACGCTCGACCACGAGACGCTGGTCGACCTCCTGCGTCAGATCGACTTCGGGATGGCCGAGGATGGCACTGCGATCGGCATGGGTCTCGCGACGTCCGTCCAACGACTCAAGGACAGCAAGACTCCTTCCAAGGTCGTGCTGCTCCTCACCGATGGCGAGAACAATCGGGGCGCGATCGATCCGATGACGGCGGCCGAACTCGCGAGCGCCATGGGCATCAAGGTGTACACGGTCCTCGTCGGTCGGCCGACGATGGCGCGTGTCCGTGTCGATGACCCGGTGCTCGGGTCCACGTTCGTGCTGCAGCCGGTGGACGTCGATGAGGCGCCGCTGATCGAGATCGCCAAGCGCACGGGTGGCCGTTTCTTCCGAGCGGGTGACGCCACCGCGCTGGCGGGGATCTACAGCGAGGTGGATCGTCTGGAGCGGGCGCCGATCCGCGCGGTCGTGTTCCGCGAGTATCGCGACCTGGGTCCGCAACTACTCGCCTGGTGCGCGTTGCTGCTCGCACTCTCGATCGTCTCCAATACGACCTGGGCGTTCCGGGCGCCATGAGGAGCGAGCGATGATCTTCGAAGCCCCGTGGCTGCTGCTCGGCCTATTTCTGGTGCCGCTGCTCGCGCTGCTCGAGTTGAAGGCCTCCAAACGCCGCGAGAGCGTGCTGCGGAATCTCGTGGGTGCGCGAGCAGACCATCCGCTGCTCGTCCAGCGGCGCAGCGATCGACCGGCTCTCGGGGCCTGTCTGCGCCTGGGTGCGCTCGCACTGCTCGTGCTGGGTGCCGCCGGACCGCAGTGGGGCCGCGAAGCTGTGCGACGCGCTTCGCAGGGCTCCGACATCGTGTTCGTGATCGATGTCTCCGCCAGCATGGACGCGCGCGACGTCGCGCCGTCGCGTCTGGAGGAGTCGAGACGCGAAGCGCTCGCGCTGGTCGACCGACTGGGAGGCAGCCGCGTCGGTGTGATCGCATTCGCCGGTGATGCGGTACGACTTTGCCCGCTCACGCTCGATCAGGCGGCCCTTCGGCTCACGCTCGGCAGCCTCGATTCGCGCACGGTGGGCGAGCCGGGCTCGGATCTGGGGCGCGCTCTGACGATGGCCGCCAAGCTCCTGCCCAAGGGACGTCGTGATGAGCAGGCGTTCGTGGTCTGGAGCGATGGCGAGGATCTGGAGGGCGGTGCGGAGCAGGCGTTGAAGGCCATCCGCGATGCGGGCGTCCGCGTGTTCACGGTCGGTGTCGGGACGGTCGCGGGGGACGCGATCCCGGTGCTCGACGAGCAGGGTCGAGCGATCGACATCAAGCGCGACGAGGCGGGCATCGCCGTCCGCTCGCGGCTCGATGAACGCCTGCTGCGCGAACTCGCACGATCGACCCAGGGCATCTACTTCCGCGGGGACCGCGCGGGTGGTGAACTCCCGCGGCTGGTGGCGGCGCTCGGCGGACTCGCACGTGGGGACCGAGGGGCGAGGCTCGTGGAGCGTCCGATCGCGCGATTCGGCTGGTTCGCGCTTTTCGCCGCCCTGGCGGTCATGGGTGAACTGGTCCGTCCGAGGCGCCGCTCTCCGACTCGACGTGCGACACCGACTGCCGTGGCCGCTCGCGTCGCGGCTGCTGCGCTGCTCGTCGCACTCTCGGCCCAGTCGGCGAGCGCACGCTCGAACTGGGCGCGGGCCGACGACGCCTTCCGGGCTCAGCGCTGGAGCGAGGCCGAGTCGCTCTACGCCGCGCGGGCCAAGAGCCGCGCTCCGGATGCTGTTCGCACCAACCTCGCCACCAGCCGTGCGAGGCTCGGTCGGATGGAGGAGGCCCAGCGTGACCTGTCGCGGATGGCCGGTCGCGACCACGATGCGGGCCGTGCCGCCGGCTACAACCTCGGAACTCTGCACGCCGAAGCCAAGGACTACGATCGTGCGCTCGGGGAACTGCGCCGTTCCCTCGAGCGTGATCCGAATGATGCGGATGCGCGTTGGAACTACGAACTGGCCCATCGACTGCGCGAGGAGAAGCGGGCGCGCGAGAAGGGCCCGACGGATCCGCCGCCCCAGCAGCAGCCCGAGCCGGGCGGCGGCGGCGGCGACGGTGGACCGCAGCCGCAGGCGCCGCCCGATCCGGGTCGTGGGCAGCCCCAGGCGCCCAAGCCGGGAGGGCCGCCGCAGGGGGGTGCCGGGGGAGCCGCGAAGATGACGCGCGCGCAAGCGGAGCAACTGCTCGGCTCGCTCCAGGAGCTGGAGCGGCTCGAGCGCAAGCGACGCGAGCGCGCCTCCGGGCGCAGCGAGCGGCGCGGGAAGGACTGGTGATGCGGCCCATCGCCACCTTGATCGCGCTGGCGACGCTCTTGCTCTCGAGCGTACGCTCGCATGCCGCGACACGGCTCGAGGCCGATCTCTCACAGTCCGGGATCGAGGTCGGATCGAGCACCACGTTGGTGCTGCGCATCTTCGATCCGCAGGGCGACGTGGGCGAGCCGAGACTCGAACTGCCGGAAGGGCTCGACATCCTGGCGCGCGATCGCTCGCAGAGCTTCTCCTGGATCAATGGCAAGAGCACGAGCGAGGTGACCTACCGCATCGAGCTGACGGCGCGCCGTACGGGTTCGTACTCGGTCGGCCCGGTGCGCATCGCCGTCGGGCGGCAGGGGTTCGTCAGCAACACGTTGCCGCTGACCGTGCGCACCGCGGCAGCGCCTTCGAGCGGGGGGGCGGGGCGTGGGCCCGCCGCGCTGCTGCTCGACCTGACTCCGAGTCATCCGTACGTGGGGGAGGTCTGCCAACTCCGTGTGCGGCTGGTCCAGCGCGTGGCATTGGCCGAGGCGTCGCAGTACCTGCCACCTTCCGCGACCGGTTTCTGGACCGAGCGCTGGAGCGAGCCTGCCAGCTTCGAGGCTCGCGAGGGCAATCGCCCGGTCATCGTGATGGAGCGACGGCTCCGCCTCTACCCGCTCGCAACCGGTCACGTGCGCGTGGGTCAGGCCATCGCGCTCGTGACGCCGGCCTCCAACAGCGGTGCAGATCGGATGTGGGGGACGGTCATCGGCGGTCAACCGGTCGAACTCCGGAGCGACTCGTTACGCGTTCGCGTTCGCCCACTCCCCGCGGGAGAGCCCGATTCATTCGATGGCGCCGTCGGGAGATTCCATGTGACCTTCTCACTCGATCGCGACCACACGACGCTCGATCAGGCGTTCACCGCGACGCTCGATGTCCGAGGGGAAGGTAACCTGCCCCTCGTGAAAACGCCGGCGTGGACGCCTGCGGACGTCGAGGTGTTCGGCAGCTCGATCGAGGACAGCCTGGCGCCAGCGGGCGAACTGGGAAGCGCGAGACGCAGCTTCCGCTGGACGTTGGTCCCCCGTCGCGAGGGAACGCTCACGATCACGCCGCCTCGTCTCGCCTGGTTCGATCCCGGGACCGGGAGCTATCGCGTCACGGAACTTCCCGAGATCCGACTCGGGGTGCTCTCGGCGCGTCGGGGCGCCGCCGGTGGGACGACGGCCGGTTGGCCGGAGGCCTTCACACGCGATCCGGCGAAGCCCGGCTCGAAGTCGGCCTCGCCGTGGGCCGCCGTGATCGCCGGGCTCGCGATGGGTGCGGCATGGCGGTTCGCGCGCCAGCGAGGCGTCGTCGATCCGCGTTCCGCCGAACGTGCCCATCAGCGTGAACTGCTGCGAGGCGTGGGACTTGCGAAGGGTCCGGATTTCTGGCGCGCCGCCGATGAGGCGCTGGCGTGGTCGGAGGTGAGAGGCGAGCGCGTGCTCCGACTGCGCGAGGAGGTGCACACGGCACGCTACGGCGGGCAGGCGCTCGACGAGGAAGGCGTGCGGCGACGTGTGGTCGAGCGTCTGGGCGAAGCGCTTCCGCCACCGCCCGCACAGCCACCCCGCGTGATCTACCTGTCCATCGCAGTCGTGGTCGCGCTGGCGGCGTGGTGGTTCGCCGCTCCGCGCCCCGGAAGCGCGCGCGGCGAAGAGCGAGCGCGGTCTGCGGATGTGGCAGCGCGCGCCGGCCGTATCGATGAAGCCGGCAGCGAGTGGCGGAGTCTGTGGCGAGAGAGTCCGGGTTCGCCGGCCCTCGCGGCTCGTCTGGCGTGGGCTGCACTCGGGGCCGAGCGTCCCGCCGATGCGGCAGCCTGGGTGCTCCTGGGTCGCCGTGGAGAGCCGCGTTCGGCGTCGCTCTCGGCAGCCGAGGTGCGCGTGCGCGAAGTGGGCGCACTGACTGGAGCCGGGAGTGGGCCGCTGCCGATCCGTTCGCTCGAGTGGGCGGCGCTCGCGTGCGCCCTGGCACTCGGGGCCGCTCTCGAGTTCTCGAGACGCCGCACCAGTGCCGTGCTGCTCGCACTCTCGTTGGCTGCGAGCATCGTGCCGCTCTGGGAGGCGCGGGCCGCGCGCGATCCGCGCATCCGTGTGGTGTCGCGCGAGGTGAGATTGGAAGCGGCGGATATGGTGCTGACTCCCGGGGAGGTGGTGCGAGCGGATGCGCTTCCGGGAGGTCGATGGCGTGTGCGCGCCGGGCGCGACTTGAGTGGTGAGGTTCCTTCCGAGGCGTTGATGCGTCCGCGGGAGGTCGTGCGATGAACTCGGTCCTGACGGGGCTCCTGCTCGCTTCGCTCCTCGTGTCCCCGATCGTGTCGATCGACCAGGCAGTGCGCTCGCGCGTCCAGGCATCCCGGACCGAGGCCATGGAGGGGCCGATGCAGACGATCACGCATGGCTCCCGCAAGCTCCTCATCGCCGCGGCCGTCGTCGGCTTGCTCGCTGGCCCCGTCGGTCGCGCGGTCGTCCTCGAAGCGGTCGTGGCGCTGATCCCGGTGAACCTCGCGGTCGAGGGTCTCAAGTGGACCGTCGGCAGGACGCGTCCCGATGGGGATGCCAAGCGGAAGAACTCGTCCTTCCCCTCGAGTCATGCGGCGAATGCATGGGCCGCGGCTGCCGTGCTCTCGAGGCGATGGCGCCGGGCATGGCCGATCTTCGCCGCGCTGGCCGCTCTGGTCTCCTTCTCGCGCATGTTTCTCGACCGCCACTGGCTCTCCGATGTCTCGGCCGGAGCCCTGCTCGGCGTCGGCCTGGCGTTGCTCGCCGTTCAGTTCCTGAGGCGCGCCAAGCCGGCAAAGGCCTCCACCCCAGTCACTTGAGGTGAAGAGTTCGCGTGGGTCCTGAATCACAGTGATGAGGATCCACTGGGTCTCGGGTGGTTCACGCGTGTTGGTGCTCGGAACTGGTCGTCACGGGTGTTAGTCTCCGAACTGGCTCGCAGAAGGGAGAGACGATGGCGACACTCGACCTCACTTCGGCCCCCGACACCCCGCTCGACATCCTCGACTCGCGGCATCGACGGCGCGAGGGGGCAATCAAACAGTTGGTCGAACTCGCGCTCTCGCGCGGGGTGATTCGTGATTCCCGGTGGGCGCTCCAAGCCGTGATGCGCCGCGAGCGCATCGCGAGCACGGCAAGCGGCAAGGGGATCGCAGTGCCCAACATCCGATCGATCTCCGTGGTCCGGCCATGGTTCGCCCTCTCTCGTTCGGCGAAGGGGATGGAGTGGCCCGGAGCCGAGGATGGCCCGGTCCGGCTGGTGCTGTGTGTGCTCTCGCCGGCGGGGCTCTCGATCGAGCGTCATCACAGTCGCATCGCGCAAGCGCTGCATCAGGTCCGACTGCAGAAGCAGAGGCAGTGGCTGCTCGAGTCCGACTCGGTCCCGGAACTCCGGGCATGGATGGTGGAGGCCTCGGCTTGAGCGCGCCCGACGCATTGGTCGCGCTGCAGGATGTCGACCTGCTCCTCGAGGAGTATGAGGAGGCCAGCGCTGCTCGCGACTCGCGTCGGATGCTCTCGAACGAAGGATCGCACGCGCTCGCGCTCGAGCGCCGCAGGCTCGAGCAGTCGATCGATCCCCATTGGCTGGATCTCTACGAGCGCTGTCAGGGTCGCTATGGCCGTGGCCTCACCGCGGTGCGCGACCGGATCTGCCAGGGTTGCCAGACGCGCCTGCCCACCTCCTCGGCCCCTCCCGCGGGGATTGCCTTCCTCCAGGTCTGCGAGAGCTGCGGTCGCCTGCTGCTCTGGGTCTGACCCGTACGCATCGAGGCGGGCTGTGCGCGGCGTGAGCGGCCCCCGTGCTACGCTTCTTCGAGTGGGCCCGTCCCGGAAGTGCCGGGCGTGACGGACCGGAAGGAGGAGTGGGCGTGTCGTCAGTGAGAACCTCGGGGCACCGTTCCATGGTCACCCTGATCACCATCGCGGCCCTGTCGGCTGCGTCGTGCACGTCGCTGCGCGAGGTGCCTCGTGCGGATCTCGCCTCAAGGCCCGAGCGCAAGGGCGTTACGGTCGAAACCCGCGACGGCCTGCTCTATCGATTCGACCGCGCGACTTTCGATGCCGACTCCATTTCGGGCTATCGCGAGCGCGCGGATCTCGAGGGGCCCTTCGGGCACGTCATCCGCGTGCGACTGGCGCTCGAGGACATCTCGCGCCTCTCGGTCCGGACGATCGACTGGTATCGAACCGGACTGGTCGGCGGTGGTGTGATCGGCGCTGCGATCGGTGTCGGCATCGGATCGGGTGCGATCGGCTCGACCGCGGAGCGCGGTAGCGGCGGCGGCGGCCGCCTACCCGACTGACTCAGCGCGAGACGGCTCGCGCCGCAAGCGCGCCCAACGCTGCGCCCGCCAAGTCGGCTGCCACGTCCAGCGCATCGGCGCGACTTCGTCTCGAATCCCACCACTCCTTGAAGATCCCGATCGATAGCGCGACGCTGAAGCCACCGCGCGCATCCTCGAGCGCGAGCGTCGCGGCGGCCGCGAGCGCGAACGAGGAGCCGGCGTGCTGCAGGCGATCGGGCGTGAGGACAGGCAGTGCCAACCTCGAGGCGAGCGAGTCCGCTGTGGTTCGTGCCGACGACTGGTCGGGAGAGGCGGCGATCGACAGGATCGCGAGGAGCGTGGCGATGATCAGGAGGCGGGGGTGACGGACTGGTTCGCCAGCCGCGAGGTGCGAGCGCGTGTGCGTGCTCAGGATCGGTTGCGAGCGCACGCGTGGCCTCGCGATCTCCTCGCGCTGCTCGCGGAGCTTCGCCGCGGAGGAGGTCGCGCGCTGCTCGTCGGAGGCAGCGTTCGGGACGTCCTGCTCGTCCGTGCGGGTGATCGCGCGTTCGATGTCTCGAGTTCGCTGCGTCCCGAGGAGGTGCGGCAGCGCTTCGACTCCGTCGATCCGATCGGCGAGGTGCACGGGACGATGCTCGTGCGGCGCGGCGAAGTCGCCGTGGAGTGCACGACCTTCCGCCGTGAAGGGGACTACAGCGACGCACGTCATCCCGACTCGGTCTGGTTCACGAACGACCCCGAGGAGGACCTCGATCGACGCGATCTGACGGTGAACGCGATGGCGTTCGATCCTGAATCGGGTGAACTGCTCGACCCGCATGGCGGGGCGCTCGACCTCGAACGTCGCCGGTTGCGTGCAGTCGGCCTCGCGAGGGATCGTTTCCACGAGGATGCGCTGAGGCCGCTGCGTGTGGCCCGTTTCGCGGCGGTCCTGGGTTTCGAGGTCGAGGGCGAGACGCGCCGCGCGCTGGGGTGCGCGCTCGATCGGTCGGCACTCGTGGCCCCCGAGCGCGTGCGAGTCGAACTGGAGAAGCTGATGGGCGCTCCCGAGCCGAGCATCGGCTTCGAACTCCTGCGAGAGGCAGGGCTGCTCGCCCTCTGGCTGCCGGAGTTGGCCGAGTGTCGCGGCGTACCGCAGAACCGGTTCCATGCGCATGATGTGTACTTCCATCTCCTTCACAGCACCGATGCCGCGCGCGCGGACGATCCCGTGGTGAGGTGGGCCGTGCTGTTGCACGATATCGGGAAGCCGGCCACACGTGCCGAGAAGCCCAACGGGGAAGGTACCTTCTACAACCACGAGGTCATCGGCGCCACCCTGGCCGATGGAATCCTGCGCCGACTGCGATTCTCGAATCCGTTCCGCGAGCAGGTCGTGCATCTGGTGCGCGAGCACATGTTCGACTATCGGCCCGGGTGGAGTGATGCCGCACTGCGGCGCTGGCTGAGGCGAGTCGGCGTCGATCATGTCGCCCGGCTGTTCGACGTCCGGATCGCCGACTGCCTTGGCAATGGGCGCAAGGGATTCCCGGACGATCTCGACGCGATGGCCGTTCGCATCGACGCGCTGCTCGCCGAGTCGTCGGCGCTCGATGTCAGCGATCTCGCGATCGATGGCCGCGACGTGATGAATGCCCTTGCGATCGCGCCCGGACCGCTCGTGGGTGAGGCCCTCGAACGCCTGCTCGAGGCGGTGATCGAGGATCCTGCCGTGAATGTGCGCGAGAAGCTGCTCGCGAAGCTCTCGGCGATGCGCGCGGAGAAGGGGGACATGGCTTGACCCTCGTCGGAAGGGGCCCGTATCCTGACTCGGTTCCGACTCCATCTTCCACCTTCCTCCCATCCTGAATGACCGTCGACGACACCATCCTCGAGGTCCAGAAGCCCGTCCGGCGTGAGCTCGAGAAGGTGCAAGAGAGCCTTCGCGGGCTCTTCCGCACACCCATTCCGATTCTCAATGAGGTCGGTGGGCACGTGCTGGCGACGCGAGGGAAGAAGTTCCGGCCGACCCTGCTGCTCCTGACGGCCCGGCTACGCGGCTTGCTCGACGACGACGCGATCGTCTGCGCGACCGTCGTGGAACTGGTGCACGCCGCAGCGCTCATCCATGACGATTCGGTGGATCGCAGCATGCTGCGGCGCGGCATGCCCACGGTCAATGGCCTGTGGACCGACGAGATGGCGATCATCATGGGCGACTACATGTACGCCAAGGCCATGGCGCTGCTGGTCGAACACAAGCTGAATGCGGCGATGGGCATCCTGGCGCAGGTCGTCACCGACATGTCGTGCGGTCAGGCGCTCGAGTTCCAGCACGCCTTCGACCTCGATGTGACCGAGGAGCAGTACCAGCAGTTGATCCTCGGCAAGACCGGATCGCTGATCGCCGCGGCGACGGAGATCGGCGCGGGGCTGAACGGAGGGGCGCGCGAGCCGAAGCGGCGCGCCCAGTACCGTCGGTTCGGCGAGAGCATCGGAATCGCGTTCCAGATCGTCGATGATCTTTTCGACTACCTCGGGGATCCCGCCGTCACCGGCAAGCCGGTGGGCTACGACCTCATCGAGGGCAAGGTGACGCTTCCGTTGATCGCCGCCCTGCGTGAGGCGACGGATGCCGACCGACGCAAGCTGCGCCGTCTCGCCGGACGCCGGCGTTTCACCCCGACGCAGTGGGAGGACCTCCGGGGCGCCATCGAGCGCGCGGGCGGGTTCACCTACGCGCGGCGGCGTGCGCGCACGCTTGCCGATGAGGCGAGCGCGATCCTCTCGCCCGAGCCCCGTGGTGCCGCCAAGCGTGCCCTCGCGGCGGCCATCGGCTACGCCATCAACCGCGATCACTAGAGCGGACGGAGACCGGCCCATGCACGCGCACGCACGTCCCTCGTCATCGAGCAGCCCCCGCGAGATGCTCCAGATCGCCGCGGAGGCGGCACGCTCGAAGAAGGCCGAGGACCTCATCGGCCTCGACCTGAAGCCGCTGCATGGGGCCGCGGACTACTTCCTCATCTGTTCGGCGCAGAGCGAGCCGCAGGTCACGGCGATCGCGGATGCCGTCGAGGAGAAGTTGCGCGAGGCGGGTTCCCGCGTCTGGCATATCGAGGGGCGCGAAGGGCGCCACTGGGTGCTGCTCGATTACGTCGATCTCGTCGTGCACGTGTTCCACACCAAGACGCGCGAGTTCTACCTGCTCGAGCGTCTGTGGGGCGATGCCGGGAGTGTGGACCTTGGTGTGGACTGAGATCCGCGCCGGTCTCGATCATGCGCTGCGCGCTGCTTCGGCCAGGGATGAGCAGATGGATTCCTCGCTCGAACTCGCCATCCCGCGCGATGCTGCCCACGGTGATTGGACCTGCAACATCGCGATGATCCTCGCGAAGCGTCTCGGGCGTCCGCCGCGTGCGCTCGCCGAGGCGATCGCCTCGGCTTACCCGCTCGATGGACCCATCGACCGGGTGGAGGTGGCGGGTCCCGGATTCCTCAACTTCCGCTACCGCGAGTCGTTCGTCGCCGGGCTGCCCGAGCGGATCCTGGCCGAGTCCGATGGGTTCGGCGCGTCGCGGTCCGGGGCGGGCGAGCGAGTGCTCGTCGAGTATGTCAGCGCCAATCCCACGGGACCGATGAATGTGGTGAGTGCGCGGGCAGCCGCAGTCGGTTCGTCGCTCGTGCGCATCCTCGGCGCAGCCGGGTTCGAGGCCTCGAGCGAGTTCTACGTGAACGATGCGGGCAATCAGGTCGGGCTCCTCGGGGCCTCGGTGGCCGCGCGATTCGCCGAACGGGTCGGCGTGGATCGGCCTTTCCCGGCCGATGGCTACCACGGATCCTACCTCCACGATCTCGCCGCGGTGCTGCCCGTGGAGGAGGGACGCGCCGCGCTCGAGCGCGCGACCGGGGACGAGTGGTTCCGCGACCAGGCCCTCGAGCACATGCTCGCCTGGCAACAGCGCGATCTCGAGGCCTACGGCGTCACGTACGACCGCTGGTTCCGCGAGTCCGAGGTTCACGAGAGCGGGGCCGTCGAAGCGGCTGGCGCCGAACTCGAGAAGCGCGGCGCCTCGTATCGTGCCGAGAAGCCCGAGGGCGTGACCGAGGCGGCCGAGTCGCGTGTGCGCGAGGAGGAGGGCGCCGCCGGCGGGAGCGGTCTGGCGACCTGGCTTCGTGCCACGCAGCATGGCGACGACATGGACCGTGTGCTGGTCCGCAGCGATGGCCGTCCGACCTACCTGCTCCCGGACATCGCCTATCACCGTGACAAGCGATCGCGCGGATTCCGCAGAGCGATCAATCTGTGGGGTCCCGACCATCACGCTTACATCCGGACGCTTCGCTCCGGACTGATGGCCCTGGGGATCGAGCCGGACTTCCTCGAGGTGCTCATCGTCCAGCAGGTGAATCTGCTGCGCGACGGGCTCGAGGTGAAGATGAGCAAGCGCGCGGGCGAGTTCGTCACGCTGCGTGAACTCGTGGATGAAGTGGGGCCGGACTGCGCCAAGTTCTTCTTCTTGATGCGTTCGACGAGCGCTCACCTCGACTTCGACATGACGCTCGCTCTCCAGCAGAACGACCAGAACCCCGCCTACTACGTCCAGTACGCGCACGCGCGCATCGCTTCCGTGTTGCGTGTCGCGGCCGAGCGGGGCCTGCTGCCCGAGCGCGGGGCCGTGTCCGATCTGACCGCGCCCGAGGAGATCGCCCTCGTGCGCAAGCTGGCGACATTCCCCGAAGTGGTCCGCGGCGCCGCCTTCGCTCGCGAGCCGCATCGGCTCCCCGCGTTCCTCACCGAGACCGCGGCTGCGTTCCATCGCTTCTACCATGGCTGTCGCGTGGTGAGTGAGGACGCCGCGCTCTCGCGTCATCGGCTGCGCGTCTGTGCAGCCACGCAGCAGGTTCTGCGCAATGGCCTCGCGCTCCTGGGTGTCTCGGCGCCCGAACGTCTGGAGCGTGCGGCGGAGACTTCCGCATGAGCGGTCCCTCGCGCATCGTCGTCGTTGGCTCGGTCGCACTCGATACCATCCGCACGCCGTACGGGGAGGTGACCGATGCCCTCGGTGGTTCGGCGTCCTACTTCTCGTTCTCGGCCAGCCACTTCGCCCCGGTCAGCGTGGTCGCGGTCGTGGGAGACGACTTCCCGATCGAGCACCGGGCCCGATTCGAGGCACGGCACGTCGACCTCGCCGGGCTCCAGACGGCTCCTGGGCGCACGTTCCGCTGGCGAGGTGAGTACATGGCCGAGCTCGGGCATGCGCACACGCTCGAGACCCAGCTCAACGTGTTCGCCGAGTTCAGCCCCAAGCTCGATGTCTCGCATCGAGCGGCTCCGTTCGTGTTCCTGGCGAACATCGACCCGGATCTCCAGCTCCACGTGTTGAGCCAGATGCAGAAGCCGCGGATGTCGCTCTCGGACACGATGAACTACTGGATCGCCCGCAAGCCCGAGCGTGTGCTCGAGGTGCTGCGCCGAGTCGACGTGGCGCTCCTGAACGAGGAGGAGGCGAAGGCGCTTGCCGGGGAGACCCACCTGACCAAGGCGGCCGAGCGTCTGCTGGCGGAGGGTGCCAATGCGGTGATCATCAAGAAGGGCGAGCACGGCGCGCTTTACCACTCGCGCGAGGAGCGCTTCATCACGCCCGCCTATCCGGTGACAGCGCTGACCGATCCGACGGGGGCTGGCGATTCCTTCGCCGGCGGATTCATCGGCATGCTGGCTCGGACCAACCGATCGGATGGCGAAGCCCTGCGTCAGGCCATGGCGTGCGGCACGGCGATGGCTTCACTCGCCATCGAATCCTTCAGCCCGCAGCGCCTGATCGAGACTGGTAGTGACGAGATCACCGGTCGCGTCCGGTCGCTCCACCAGATGGTTCACTACGATCTCTTCCCACTGTTCGACCACTGAGACTGAGCTTGCTTCCAACGGGTGCCGCTATGCTAGAGTCCCCGCGGGCTTCGAGGGGGAAGGAGTCATCCGCGTCATGACCGCACCAGTGATCACCCTCGCCTCCCGGGCCGAGGCCGCGATTCGTCGTCTCCGGGACATCGAGGGTGTGAGCGTTCTCAGCACGGGTGACACCATCCGTGAAGTTCATGTCGTGACCCGCTCGGACCGCGCCCCCAAACTGATCGTGCGCGATGTCCAGACGGTTCTCCGCACCGACCTCGGTGTCACCATCGACCATCGGGTCGTCTCGGTGGCCCAGGCAGGCCCCGACTCGGCGAAGCTGCCTCCGGAGCGATTCCCCATCGAGGACGTGTTCGCGACCGAGGAGCCGGTTCACGTGCCGCACGAGCGGATCCGCTTCGAGAGCGTCAACCTGTTCGTCGCAGGCGCACGCACCCAGGCCCAGGTGGAACTCCGCTGGAAGGGCCTGCCCCGAATGGGCAGCGCAACCGGCTGGAGCACGCGCGACGAATCGCATCGGCTGGTGGCGCAGGCCGCTGCCGGGGCCGTGCAGGAGTTCCTCGCCGACCCCGTCGCGCTCAGCGTGCAGACGGTGGAGTTCGTCGACGTGGGGCGGCACCGTCTGGTGGTCGTCGCGCTGAGCATGCTCGTCCATCGACAGGAGCGGCTGCTGTCGGGAACGTGCCTCGTGACGCAGGACACACCTCAATCGGTCGTTCTCGCCACGCTGTCCGCGCTCAATCGAGTGGTGGGCGGCATGGCGATCAAGGAACCCACGGAATACGTCCTGCGGCCGAGCGCCCTGGACGCCTGATCGTTCGAGGGCCCGTCGGGGCCCGACCATTGCGGACCGGCATCGTCGGAAGGAGGCGAGCGGAGCGGAGCAGTCCTAAAGCGAAGCGATCCACGCCTGGGGGATCCGTCCCTCAGCATCCTCGTCGCAAGAAGGAGGTGGACGCTCATGGAGCTGCTTCTCGATATGATCGAGCTGTTCGGCAAGGCCGGCTGGTAAGCCGGTGAGTCGTTGAAGCCACGATGATCACTCCCTTCGCGAAGCCGGTCCCACTTCTTTTCTCTGCAGCCCGCCGCGCGGGACTCGACCCGTTTCCGCGCGAGATGGATGTCCGACCTTGAGCGAAATCCAGAGTCGACGGGGCAAGGCAGCGTTCCGCTCGTATTTCGTGCTCCTGCTCGTGATCACGGCGGCTGCGCTCGCGCAGTTGGCCCCGGGCACGCCCGCGCCGGCACTCGCTCTGCTGCTCGCGGCTGGAGCACTGCTGGCCATTGCGGAGGCCGTTCCGGTTCCCATGCCGAGTGGCGGCTACGTCAGCGCGGCGACCATGATCGAGTTGCCGCTCCTGCTGCTCGCCGGTCCGTTCTGGACGTGCTGCGTCGTGCTGGCGGTCACCCTGCTCGTTCATGGGATCCTGAAGCGCCGGGCCCCGCTGCGTGTGGCTCACAATGCCGCGCTGTTCATGGTGATGATCGTCTCCGCCTCGATGGTATTCGAATCCCTCGGCGGGACGCCCGGAGCTTTGCGCTTCCCGCGGGACGCGGGGGCGATGGTGGCGGCAGGTCTCACGTTCTTCGCCGTGAACTCGATCGGCGTCTCGCTCGCCATCGGACTGACGGCGGGCCCCAGCCCGTGGCGGATCTGGCAGCGTGAGTTCCAGCAGGGGATCCTGCATCACCTCTCGTTCGTGGCACTCGGCGGGTTGGTGGCCGTGATCGTCTCGGCGACCGGTCCGTGGGGACTGGCGCTCTGCGCGCTGCCGTTGCTCGTCTCGAGGCACTCGTTCCAACTCGACCTGGAGCTGCGAAGCGACCTCAAATCGTTCGTCCGTACGCTGACCGAGGTGCTCGAGGAGGTCGATCCCTATACGCGCCACCACTCGCATCGGGTCTCGGAGTACTCGGTGCGATTGGCCCGCGGGCTCAGGCGGTCGGAGGCGGAGGTCGAGGAGATCGAATACGCCGCGCTCGTGCACGACCTCGGCAAGATCGGCCCGGCCCACCAGCACATCCTCCAGAAGCCCGGATCGCTCTCGCACGAGGAGCAACGCACACTGCGCGCGCATCCTGCCGCGGGAGCCGAGATCGTCAGCAAGGTGAGGGCGTTGCGCCGCGTCTCGGAGATCGTTCGCGCCCACCATGAGCGCCCCGACGGACAGGGCTACCCCTACGGCCTGCGCTCCGAAGACGTGCCGCTCGGTGCGCGCATCCTGAACGTGGCCGATGCGTTCGACGCGATGACGTCCGACCGACCTTACCGCCGCGCTCTTCCGATGGACGCCGCCATTCGCGAACTCGAGCGTGGAGCGGGGACGCAGTTCGATGCTCAGGTGGTCGGCTGCCTACTCCGGCTGACGCGCGAGGACCGGTTCGCACTGATCCCGAGTCCGAGCAGCGAGGATCTCCAGTTGCTCCGGCTCCGCCTGCGCGTGGGAGGGGCGTGATGCGCTATCGCGACGCGGGGGTCGATGTCTCGCGGTCGGATGCCATCAAGGACGACGTCATCCGCGCCATCCGCTCGACCTGGAACCCGACGGTGCGGCCAGTGGTCGGCGGTTTCGCCGGCATCATGGCCATGCCCGGGGGCGGATCCCTCGTGGCCGCGACCATGGACGGCGTGGGTACCAAGCTGCATCTCGCCAAGGAAGCCGGTCGGCTCGAGGATGCGGCAGCCGATCTCGTGTTCCACGGCGCCGATGATCTGCTCGTCCATGGCGCACGTCCGTTCGCGTTCCTGGACTACATCGCCCAGGCGCGGCTCGAACACGACACCGTGGTCGCGATCGTGACGGGACTGTCGAGAGCATGCCGTGATGTGGGCGCCGTCCTGCTGGGTGGCGAGACGGCGGAGATGCCCGACACCTACCTCGAGGGAGTCGTCGATGTGGCCGGCTGCATGCTCGGTCATGTCGCCCCCGATGCGGTGCTCGATGGCTCGCGCGTCCGTCCCGGGGACGTCTTGTTGGGACTGGCTTCGGCCGGACCCCACACCAATGGGTACTCGTTGGCTCGCCGCGTGCTCAAGGTGACCGGGACGCCGCTCGCGGCGCCGCTCCCGGGTGGGGAGGGAGTCTCGGTCGGCGATGCCCTGTTGGCGCCGCACCAGTGGTACGGCCCCGCGCTCCTGGGGGCGATCGAGCTGGGTCAAGTGCGCGCGATGGCTCATGTGACCGGCGGTGGCATCGCCGGGAACCTCGTGCGCGTTCTGCCGGATCGCTGCCGCGCGAGTGTCCGGGCTTCGAGCTGGCCGAGGCCGGCGGTGATGCGGTGGTTGATCGAGCAGGGAGCCCTGCCCGAGGACGACGCGCGACAGGCGCTCAACCTCGGCATCGGCATGGTCGTGGTCACGGCCGCGTCCGACGCGGACGCCGTCGCGGCACAGGTGGAACGGGCCGGCATCCGCGCTTGGCGGGTCGGCGAGGTGAGCGAGGGGCCGAAGGGCGTGGACTGGGTCGATTGACCGAGCGCGCTCCCGGTTCGATCCCCGGGAGAGGATGCACGGACCCATGGGACGCGAGCAGTCGATCGGCAGGCCCCCGACCGAGGAGGTGATCGGCGAGTCCTCCGCCTGGATGTCGCTACTCGATCGTGTACCGGCGATCGCGACGAGTGGCCTTCCCGTCCTGCTGTTGGGCGAGACCGGAAGTGGCAAGGAAGTGGTGGCGAGGACGCTGCACCGCTGCAGCACGAGAAGGGCCCACCCCTTCGTCGCGCACAACTGCGGCGCCACGCCCGACAGTCTCATCGAGAGCGAACTGTTCGGCCATGCGCGAGGGGCATTCACCGGTGCGGTGAGCGATCGCGAGGGTCTGTTCGACGCGGCCGGCCGTGGCACGCTGTTCCTGGATGAGATCGGGGACGCGAGCCCGCTCCTGCAGATGAAGCTCCTGCGCGTGCTCCAGGAGGGCGAGGCGCGTCGGGTGGGGGACACGCGAGTGCGGACGGTGGACGTGCGGATCATCGCGGCGACCCACCAACCACTCGAGCAGGGCGTGCGGACGGCGCGGTTCCGCGCCGATCTGTTCTTCCGCCTCGCCGCGGTGCGGCTCCCGATCCCCGCATTGCGCGAGCGTGGCCGTGATGTGCTGCTGCTAGCGCGGCACTTCCTGGCACTCGCCGCCGAGGAGGAGGGACGATCGGCCCCGTCGATCGAGCCGGGTCTCGCCGAGTGGATGGGGCGCTATCCTTGGCCGGGCAACGTGCGCGAACTGGCCAACGCCTGTCGCTTCGCGATCCGAGTCGGCGGTGCGCGTGAGCAGGTCACGCGCGCCCACTGGCCCGAGGTCCCATTCCTCGATGCCGTTGCGGAGGGACGTGGGCTCCATGCGGAGACGCGAGCACTCGAGGAACGCCGTTTGAAGGAGGCGCTGCACCGGACGCATGGCAACAAGGCGGCCGCGGCGCGTGCGCTGGGTCTGTCGCGGCAGGGCCTGCTGAAGAAGCTGCGTCGTTACGGGCTCACCGAGGAGGAGCGCGAGCAGGCCACGCTTGACGGAGTTCCGGGCGCTGACTAGCGTCGGCGGCGTCTCGTGTTCCGGCGCGTGCGGGTCACGTCGCGGGCTCCCTCGCGGGAGGCGCCGCGCTCCATGCGCCGACATCCTGGCCGTGAAATGGCTTTCGGGGAGGTCCTGTGGCGAAGAAGACGCTGCGCATCGGTCTGGTGGGAGTGGGTGCCGCCGCCCAGATCAATCATCTGCCCGCCATCAAGCGGACCGATGGTCTCGAGTTGGTGGCGTTGTGCGACCACGATCCCGAGAAGGCGCAGCGCGTCGCCCAGAAGTTCGGTGTCGAGTCGAGTCATCGCCGCTTCGAGGATCTGCTCGCGGATGACTCGATCGATGCCGTGGACATCACGACTCCCAACTACCTGCACGCACCCATGGCGATCGCGGCTCTCGAATCGGGCAAGCACGTGCTATGTGAGCGACCGCTGGCCCGCAGCGCGACCGAGGCCGAGGCTATGCGCAAGGCCGCGAAGAAGGCCGACCGCCAGTTGGTCTGTGCGGTTCAGCACCGCTTCCGCCCCGATGCCCAGCTGCTGCGACGGTTCGTGGACAAGGGCGACTTGGGCGATGTGTTCTTCGCCAAAGCAGGCTGGCTGCGGCAGAAGACCGACTGGGATTCGGACGAGTGGCGTCGCCAGCAGCGTGAATCGGGCGGTGGTGTCGTGCTCGACTTGGGGTTCCAGATGCTCGATCTGTCGCTCTGGGTGCTCGGAGCGCCGAAGGTCGTCTCGGTCACGGCGAGCGTCCATCGCGGCGGCAAAGGGGAGGTCGAGGACAGTGCAACGGCGTTCCTCCGCCTCGAGAGCGGCGCCACGCTGACGCTGGAGCTGACCTGGGGCCTGCTGATGGAGAAGGACTTCCACTACCTGAACCTGTTCGGCTCGGGCGGTGCGGCCCTCCTCAACCCGTTCCGTGTCCACAAGGGCATGCACGGGACGCTGGTCAACGTGACGCCGACGCTCGAGACCTCGCGCAACCAGTATCGTCAGTCGATGGAGGCGCAGGTCGCGCACTTCGCGGACTCGCTGCGAGCCGGTCGCAAGCCGATGGGATCGGCGGATGAGATCCTGCCGGTCATGCAGTTGATGGATGCGATCTACCGCAGCGCCGAGCAGGGGAAGGAAGTGAAGGTGGGGTGAGGTGACGCCCGCCCCGAGACGTGAGCTCCTGCTTGCCGCCGCATCGGGCCTCCTGCTTGGTGCGGCGTTCCTGCCGGTCGCGCTTCCGGTGCTCGCATGGTTCGCGTTCGTTCCGCTGCTCCTCATGCTCGAGCGACGGATCGAGGCGGGAGCGAAGCTGCGCTCGCTGTTCGCCCTCGGCTACGCAGGGGGCCTCGCGTTCTTCCTGACCGGAACGCACTGGCTCGCCCTGCTCAACGACGTCGCACTCACGGTACCCGCGCTCAAGTACCTGGGCTGGGTGCTGGCCGGAGCCTATCTCGCCGTCTACTGGGGCCTCGGCGTGCTCCTCGCCGGATTCCTGTCACGGCGCAGCGGCGTTCCGGCGCGATGGACATTCGTCGCGGCGATGATGGTGGTCGAGGAGCTTCGGGGTTCGGGGGAGCTCGGCTTCCCGTGGTTCCAGCCCGGCTACACGCAGCACACGATGCCCCCGGCCCTCGCGATGGCGAGCCTCGGCAGCGTGACGCTCGTGACGATCTGGGTCCTCGCGACGAATGCCTGCGTCGTGGCGGCATGGCGGTCGCGCCGCCCGCGTGCCGTGATCGCTCTGGCCGTCTGTCTCGCGTTGCCGTGGTTGCAGCCGGCCGCGTGGGCTCCGCCCGACCTCGGCGAGGGGCGTCCGCACGTCTCGCTGGTGCAGGGCAACATCCCCGGAAGCATCAAGTGGAGCGGGACGCATCAGAGCGAGATCCTCGCGTCATTCATCGCGCTCACCGACTCCGCCTCGAGGCACGACCCCAAGCCCTTGCTGCATGTCTGGCCGGAGACGGCGACCGGGAGTTATCTGCGCAAGCAGGTGGACCAATCCCTCCAGGTCGCGGCCCTCGCCTCGAGAGTCGGCGCTCCCGTCTTCAGTGGGTTCGCGGACTACGACTACGCGCCCGATGGCAGGCCGCGCGCTTCGAACGCGGCGGGCCAGTGGGGCCCCGACGGATCGCTCTCGGGCACCTACGCCAAGCGGCACTTGGTCCCGTTCGGTGAGCGGATGCCGTTCCAGTGGCTGGTCCCCGCGATCGGCAAGCTCGACCTCGGGCAGGCGGAGTGGACGCCGGGGGAGAGCACGGTCCTGCTGCCGAGTGCCTTCGGACCGATGGCGACGCTCGTGTGCTTCGAGAGCATCTTCCCGGACCTCGCGAGGCGCGACGTGAACGAGGGCGCGCAGGTGCTCGTGAACATCACGAACGACGAGTGGTTCGGGAACAGTGCCGCGCTCTACCAGCACGCCGCCATGGCGCCGATGCGAGCGGCCGAGAATGCGGTGCCGCTGATCCGCAGCGCCAACACCGGGCTGACGATGATCTGCGACGCCCGCGGCCGCGTGGTTGCTCGCGCGCCCGTGTTCACGCCGACGGCGCTTGTCGCGGCGGTTCCCTCCCCTGGACCCCGGACGCTCTATAGCCGACTTGGCGACTGGCCCGGCCTCGCGGCGGCGCTCGCCTGCATCGTGCTCCTGGTTTTCCGGAGGCGCCGTCCGTCCGTCGAGGAGTGAGCCTCACTCGGTCGTGCGGATCACCCCGGTCGCCAGGTCGTAGACGGCCCGCTTGATCGTCAGCTTCTTCTCCGAGATGTGGTCTCGGATGATGGAGCTGTTCGCCGCGAGATCGCGAGCGCTCTGGTGCACGTTGGAGAGGACCGAGCGGCTCAGGAGCTCCTCACCCTCGAAGCAGGTGCGCGGCTTCAGCGTGGCGGGCCGGATGCGATCGACGATGGCCTGCAGGTTGGGTGTCGGCATGTCGCCCGGCTGGAGCGCGGCGCTGACGGCACCGCAGCGCTCATGTCCGACGACGACGATGAGAGGTGCATGCAGATGCACGACGGCGTACTCGATGGAGCCGAGGCCCACGGCGTCGGCCACATTGCCCGCCGTGCGCACGACGAACAGATCGCCGAGGCTCTGGTCGAACAGGAGTTCCGGGCTGACACGACTGTCGGCGCAGGCGAGCACGATGGTCCGGGGGCTCTGCGACCGGGCCAACGCCGCACGCTGAGCCGCATAGGGGCGCGGATCGGGCTTCCCGTCGACGAAGCGACGATTCCCTGCGAGCAGGACACTCCAGATCGCCTCCGCATCGAGCGCGTCGGTGTGCGCCGCCGCGTGGGTCGCGGCCGGAGCGGTGCGAGGCGAGCTCGCGACCGGATCCGCGGCGCGGACGTTCGTCTTCGTCGGCGACTTCGACTCGCTCGTGGTCGCGGTCTTGACGTGTCCGGCGTTCGCGACGTGCGAGTGTGTGGAATCAGAGGCGGCGAGGCGTTCGGCGACTCGCTGCTCGATCGCCCGGACCTGCTCGACGGGCCGCGCTGCTGCTGCCGGGTCAGCGGCGTGTGCGGCGCTCGCGAACAGCGTCAGCAGGCAGAGTGCCGGAAGAATGCGTGGCATGCGTGGTCATCCCCTCGTTCGAGCGGAGCGTGGCCCCGCAGTCCCCTCGGCGCCCGATGAGCGCACTCTCCACGACACGTTCGCCGCGAGTTCGATGTCCTGGTCATCGGCCCATCCGGGTTTCGACTTGATTCGAACGGTCGCGCGTTGACACATGCCGGGAACGCCGCCTAGATTGCGGTCTCCGCACGTTCCATCCCACCACCTCCTCATGATGGAGTATCGCTGGTGTCGCCGGTTCCGCCGGACCCACCCGGATCCTCCCGCGCCGAGACGCGGGTCACCGGGGAAGCAGCGTGAGTCGCACGGTCGCCATTCTGGGCGCGACTGGCCTGGTCGGCCGCACCATGCTCCGACTCCTGGAGGAGCGCGCGTTCCCCTGCGAGTCCGTGCGGTTGTTCGCGAGTGAGCGCTCAGCGGGTGAGCCGCTCGCATTCCGGGGCGCTGAACTGCGCGTCGAGCCCGTGAACGAGGGCTGCTTCCGTGGCGTCGAAGTGGCGCTGTTCGCCGTCGACAACTCGCAGGCGCAGCGCTGGGCTCCGATCGCACGCGCCGAGGGCGCGATCGTCATCGACAACAGCAGCGCCTATCGCTATGACGACGCGGTCCCGCTCGTGGTGCCCGAAGTGAACGGCGAGTTGCTCGATGCCAGGCCGACACTGATCGCCAATCCGAACTGCTCGGCCGCGCCGATCGTGATGGTGCTCGCCGCACTCCGACCCCTCGGCACATTGAAGTCACTGGTGGTGAGCACTTATCAGTCGGTCTCGGGCGCTGGTTCCGAGGCGCTGACCGACCTCGAGAACGGTCTGCGCGCGGGACTCGAGGGCGAGGTGCCGTCGCGCTCGGAGGGCCGGCCAGCGTTCGCGTTCAACTGCATTCCGCACATCGATCGGTTCGAGACGAATGGCTACACGCGCGAGGAGATGAAGGTGGTGTGGGAGGCTCGTCGGATCCTGGCGATGCCCGACCTGCCGGTCAGCGTGACCGCCGTGCGCGTCCCGGTCCGCATCGGTCACTCGGCCAGCGTGCACGCCACTTTCGATCGGCCGATCGATCCCGATGTCGCACGCGAGGCGGCCCGGCGTTTCCCCGGCCTCGAAGTGGTGGACGATCCCGATTCGGCGCGCTACCCGATGCCGCTCGGCGCAGCCGGACTCGATGTGGTGCAGGTGGGGCGCATCCGTCGCGACCTCGCCCACCCCAACGGGCTTGTGCTGTGGGTCGTGTCCGACAATCTCAGGAAGGGAGCTGCACTCAACGCCGTTCAGATCGCCGAGCGGATCGTGGGCACCCCCGCGGTCGCCGGTTGAACGGGGAGAGGATCTTCCGCGTGACCGTGGCCTACGATGGCACCGAGTTCCATGGCTGGCAGCGCCAGAGCGATCGACGCACGGCGCAAGGGGAGCTCGAACGTGCCCTCTCGGCCACGCTGGAGGACTCGGTGCTCGTCCACGGTGCCGGCCGCACCGATGCCGGCGTGCATGCGAGAGGGCAGGTGGCGAGCTTCACCGCCGTGACGCCGCTTCCGGCGCGCGCGATCGCGGCGATCGCATCGAAGGCCTGCCCGGCCGACCTTCGGATCGTCGAAGTCGCCGAGGCACCTCAGGGATTCCATGCACGCCACTCGGCCACGGCACGATGCTACCGCTACCACCTGCTCGCGCGCCCCGACCTGCTTTCCGAGCGATTCGCCTGGTGGCCCCGGCGGCCGTGGGGCATGGAGGCCCTGAACGAGGCTGCCGCGCCGCTGCTCGGCAGGCATGATTGTTCGGCGTTCGAGACTCAGGGGAGTTCCCCGGCGGATCCGATGTGCGAGATCAGCGTGGCATCGTGGGCGCCGAGCGAGCAGGGTGCCACGTTCGATGTCCGCGCCAACCACTTCCTCTACCGCATGGTGCGCAATCTGGTCGGGACGCAGCTCCAGGCGGCATCCGAACCCGATCCCGCCTCCTTCATGAGTGACGTGCTCGCGTCGCGAGACCGCAGCCGTGCCGGACAGTCCGCCGAGCCCCAGGGGCTCTCGCTCGAGCGAGTGGACTACGGCGACCCCGAGGAGCACGGCTCATGACCCGTACGCCATCCCGTCTTCACTCGATCGGCATCGCCACCTGGATGGCCGTGACTCTGCTGATGCCGACCGTTGGCACGGATGCCGAAGCGAACAGTGGCGCGCGGCGCAATCAGATGAGCGAGCGGCTGACCGAGGGGCGGCGGAACGCGATCGTGACCGCAGCCCAGAAGGTCAGTCCCGCCGTCGTGACGGTGAGTGTGACGACCACGCGCATCGTGCGGGCGGACCCGTTCGGCGGGCGCTTCCGCGATGAATTCTTCGATCGGTTCTTCCCGTCACCGACCTATCGCCAGAAGGTCCCGAGCATGGGAAGCGGTGTCGTCGTCGACTCCAAGGGCACGGTGCTCACCAACTCACACGTGATCCGGGACGCGGATGCGATCCAGGTGAATCTCTCGGATGGCCGTCGATTCCCAGCCCGCGTGTTGGCCGACTCGCCCGTCTATGACCTCGCGGTCCTGCGTATCGAGGGCGACCGGTTGCCGGTCGCACGGCTCGGCGACAGCGACTCACTCGTCGTCGGGGAATGGGCGATCGCGATCGGGAACCCGTTCGGTTTCCTGCTCGATGATCCGCAGCCGACGGTCACCGCCGGCGTGGTGAGCGCGACGAGGCGCGACATCAAGAGCGAGGCGACCGAGGGTGGGGTCTACAAGAACATGATCCAGACGGATGCCGCGATCAATCCCGGCAACTCGGGTGGCCCGTTGGTCAACGGCGACGGCGAGGTGATCGGTCTCAACACGTTCATCCTCACGCGCAGCGGCGGCTCGGTCGGCCTGGGTTTCGCGATCCCGATCAATCTGATCAAGCGGTTGCTCGGCGAGCTCGAGGACCACGGCCGGATCCGCCAGGCGTGGCCCGGCATGCAGGTGCAGAACGTCGACGAGCGCCTGGCCAAACGCCTCGGATGGGCGGAGCAAGGTGGGCTGGTGGTGACGGGTGTGAATGTCGGCGGTCCCGCCGCACGCGCCGGTCTCCAGGTCACGGATCGCATCTGCAAGGTGAACGGGCGATTGATCCTGTCGCTCGATGACGCGCAGACCAGCATCTACGGCGCACAGGTCGGCGATGTGCTCCGATTCGAGGTCGAGCGCGATGGCAAACGACGTGATGTGAGTGTGACGCTCGAGGAGGCGCCGAGACGCTGACATGATCGATCGCTACTGTCGTCCCGAGATGGCCGCGGTGTGGGCGGATGCGAGGCGCCTCGCCTGGTGGCTCGATGTGGAACTGGCTGCAACTGCGGCCCGTCAGGCGCGCGGCGAAGTGCCCGCGGGCACCGTCGAGGGCATCCGGTCGCGGGCGCGGCTCGATCTCGCCCGCATGCTGGCGATCGAGTCCGAAGTGCACCATGACGTGATCGCCTTCCTGTCCATGGTGAGTGAATCCGTGGGAGACGATGCACGCTACCTGCACGCGGGAATGACGTCCTCCGACCTCGTGGACACGGCGCTCGCCTGTCAGATCCAGGAGGCGGGCCGAGTTCTGGCGGAGGAGTTGCATCGCGTTCGCCGCGCCGCGTGGAAGCTCGCGCAGGCGCATCGCCGCACGCCGATGGTCGGCCGCACGCACGGGGTGCACGCCGAACCGATCACGTTCGGACTCAAGTGCCTGTTGTGGTCCGAGGAGCTTGGCCGCGGTCTCGACCGACTCCAAGCGGGTCTCGAGGGTTGCGCGGTCGGTAAGTATTCCGGCGCAGTTGGCACGTTGGCGCATCTGTCGGCGGAGGTCGAAGTCGCGGCCCTCGCCTCGCTCGATCTGTCGCCGGAGCCGGTCGCCAATCAGATCGTGCAGCGCGACCGTCACGCGGCGCTGTTGGCCTCGCTCGCGCTGATGGGCGGAACACTCGAGAAGATCGCACTCGAAGTGAGGCACTTGATGCGCACGGAGGTGCGTGAGGCCGAGGAACCGTTCACCGAGCGGCAGAAGGGCTCCTCGGCGATGCCGCACAAGCGCAATCCGATCCGCAGCGAGCGCGTGTGCGGCATGGCCCGGCTGCTCCGCGGCTACGCCATCGCCGGATTCGAGGACCAGGCGCTGTGGCATGAGCGCGATATCAGTCACTCGTCGGTCGAGCGCGTGGCGCTGCCCGATGCTTTCCTCGTGCTGCACCACATGGCGTACGACGTCGCCTATGTGCTCGAGGGGCTGCGCGTCAACGAGCCGCGCATGCGTGCGAATCTCGAGTCGGGGGGCGGCCTGGTGTTCTCGCAACGCGTGCTGCTGGCGCTCACGGAGGCTGGACTGGCACGCGATGAGGCCTACCTCGTCGTTCAGGAACATGCGCTCACGGCCGTCGACGGAGGACGGTCGTTCCGTGACGGATTGGCCGCGGATCCGGTCGTCTCCGAGAAGCTTTCGCCGGAGGCGCTGTCGGCGTGCTTCGAACTCGAATCCTTCCTGTCCCGAGTGGATGCGATCTATGCTCGAGCCGAGGAGCCCTTGCGATGAGCGTCGCTTCCGCCACTGCGACCGCCTGGACGACCGAGGATCTGCGCGATCCCGCGGCCGTGGTTCGACACCTGCGTGGACGAGGTGTCTCGCTCGATGCCGAGGAGGTCGTGTTGCTCACCGATCTGCTCGGTCGACCGCCGCGCTGGGCCGAGGCCGTGCTGTTCGGGATCCTGTGGAGCGAACACTGCTCCTACAAGTCGACCCGGCACTTGCTCAAGCGACTGCCGACGCGTGCACCCCAAGTCCTGATCGGCCCGGGTGAGGACGCCGGTGTGGTCTCGTTGCCCGCGCCCTGCGAGGATACGGTGCTCGTCCTGGGTCATGAGAGTCACAACCATCCGAGTCAGATCCTGCCGGTCGAAGGCGCTGCAACCGGCGTCGGCGGCATCGTCCGCGACATCGTCTGCATGGGTGCCGAGGTCGTGGGGGTGATGGACTCGCTCCGCTTCGGGGATCCGCGCAGCGGCGTGCATGCGCGTGACGTGATGCGCGGCGTCGTGCAGGGGATCGCCGACTATGGCAACGCGCTCGGTGTCCCCAATCTGGGCGGGGACACGGTGTTCGACTCGGGATTCGACACCAACTGCCTCGTCAATGCGATCGCGATGGGCTTTGCTCCCGCCGATGGCGTGCTGCGCAGTCGCGTGCCCACGGGCCCCGGGCCCTGGATGTTCGTGCTGGTGGGCAAGCCGACCGATGAGAGCGGGTTCGGAGGCGCCGCCTTCGCCTCAGGCGAGCTGGGCGCCGGGGATCAGCGTGGCGCCGTGCAGCTTCCGGATCCATTCCTCAAGCGTGTCCTGAATGTGGCGACCTATGAGGCATTCCGGCGCATCCGGGAGCGCTCGATCCCCGCGGGATTCAAGGATCTGGGTGCTGGAGGCATCGCCTGCGCCACCAGCGAACTGGCCGCGGCTGGCGAGCGCGGTGCGCGCATCACGCTGGACGATGCCCACCGGGTCGATCGCCCGCTCGCGCCCGACGTGCTGCTGTGCGCCGAGACCCAGGAGCGCTACTGCTGGGTCGTGCGGGAGGACTTCGCTGCGGAACTGCTCCGTCTGTACAACGAGGAGTTCGCCCTGGGTGATGTGCATCCGGGTGCCGGCGCACGAGTCATCGGCGTGGCGACGGATGACCGGCGCTATGTCGTCACCTGGCAGGAGGACGTGCTCGTCGACTGCGAGGTGGACGCCATCACCACGGGCCGGAGGATCGAGCGACCCGCCAAGGCGAGGAGCCGGCCGAAGCGCTCGCGCGCGAGGCGCCGCCGCATCGACCTGCGCAATGTGTTACTCGACCTGCTGAAGGGAGATCACTGTGGCTCGCGTGAGTATCTGTTCCGCCACTACGACAGCGAAGTCCAGGGACGCACGTGGATGCGGCCGGGCGAAGGCGACGCGAGCGTGCTGCGTGTGCATCCCGACCGCCCGACCGGGGTCGCGTTCGCGGTCGGCGGGAATCCGTTCTGGTGCTCGGCCGATCCGCGTCTCGGCGCGATGCATGCGGTCGCCGAGGCCGCTCGCAACTGCGCCGTCGTCGGCGCGCGACCGTGGGCTCTGACCGACTGCCTCAACTTCGGGAACCCGGGGGACCCGGAGGTGATGGGGGACCTCGAAGCGACGATCGACGGCCTGTCGCAAGCGGCCGAAGCGCTCGGCGCACTCGCCTCACCCGGCGCGGCCCTGCCGTTCGTGAGTGGGAACGTGAGCCTCTACAACCAGGTCGGGGACCGAGCCATCCCGCCCTCCCCGATCGTCATGTGCGCCGGCGTGGTGAAGGACGTCGCGACGCTGTTGGGTCATGGCCTGCGCCGGTCGGGCGATGCCATCGTCCTCGTGGGCGGGGATCGCGACGGGCTGGAGGGTTCGGCCTATGAACGCGAGGTGCTGAGGGAGCGCTGTGGCGGGCCTCCGGTGCTCGATCTGGTGCAGGAGGCGAGGCTGCATCACTTTGCGGTCCAGGTCGCCGAGCATCGACTCGCCAGTGCGGCGCACGACATCTCGGATGGCGGATTGGCGGTGGCTCTGGCCGAGATGATGCGATCGGCGCCCCGTGGTCGTGGCCTCGGCATCGATGTGCATCTGGAGCAGAGTGAGCTCGAACCGGCCATCATGCTGTTCGGCGAGCGTCCGGCCATCCTCTATGAGACGTCCTTCGAGCGTCTGCCGCGCTTCTCGCAGACCGCGCGGGATCTGGGTCTCTTCGCGTGGCCGATCGGCACGGTGTCGGCGCAGTCCGCGCTGCGAGTGCGGCTCCCCTCGGGCGACTCGCTGCAGTGGTCCGCCGAGGAACTCGAGGCGGCTGCATCGTCTGGATTGCGCCGCCGCTGGAACGAGGAGGGACTGTGAGCCGCCCCAGGATCGCGATCATCCAATTCCCCGGCGTCAACTGCGAAGCCGAGTCGGCACGCGCCCTGGAGCGCGCCGGACTCTCGGCCGAGGTGGTTCGGTGGACGCAGTCACCGGACACGCTCTCTCGATTCGATGGATTCCTGCTGCCGGGCGGGTGGTCCTACCAGGATCGCGTCCGCGCCGGCGCACTGGCGGCCAAGCTGCCGCTCGTGGAGGCGCTGGCGCAGCAGGCCGCGCTGGGTCGTCCGGTGCTCGGGATCTGCAATGGGGCGCAAGTGCTGGTCGAGGCTGGACTCGTGCCGGGCGAGGGCTCGATCGACGTCGCCCTCGCGCGCAACCGCATGCCGAGCCGCACCGGCTACCTGTCGCGCTGGGTCATCTGCCGGATCGAGCCCTCGAACTGCGTGTTCACGCGCGCGATCCCAGCGGGCACTCGCATCCCGATGCCGATCGCGCACGGCGAGGGCCGCTTCATCTCGGGCAAGCGCGGCGCGATGGCCCGACTGGTCGAAGCCGGGCAGGTGCCGCTTCGCTACGTTGGCCCCGATGGGGAGCCGTCCGATGATTATCCGTACAACCCGAACGCGGCGGAGTCGGCCGCGGCCGCTCTGTGCAATGCGGC
>JAYWEM010000066.1:0-4698 GCA_043779265.1 bacterium
CACCGGGCGCTACTACTTCATCGTCGGCGGGCACGGACCGTTCTCGTCCAACTACACGATCTCGCTGCGCGACTGGCAGGTGAGCCCGTCATCGGCATCGCGGGACCAGCGTGACGTGGTGCTGCTGTCCTCCGGCGACCGCGGTCAGACGTGGGGGGCCAAGGTGCGGGTGGGTGATGCGCCGCACCACTACGACGAGTCGCATCCCGAGATCGCGCTGGATGCCGCGGGGCGCGTGCATGTGACGTGGCTGGACCGGCGGGCCGAGTCGTTGTGCGGCACGGTGACCGACCAGTACTGGGCGTATTCGCTCGACGGTGGCGTCTCGTTCTCGGCGGGTTATCGCCTGAGCTCGCAGTCCACCATCCGCCGGGAACCAGGAGCGCCGTTGCTGGAGCAGTTCCATGGCGAGCGCAATGCGCTGGCGGCGAGCGGCGAGTGGGTGCACGCGTTCTGGGCCGACCGACGCAACCCGGCGTTCGTGCCGCCGGTGCGGGGCGCCGACCTCTGGGGCACGCGCATGCAGGTGGGCGGGCTGGTCTCGACGGCAGTGGCGAGGTTCGAGGCGGAGGCGACGGAGACGGGCGCGCGCGTAACGTGGCGGCTGCATGAGGCGCGCGGACTGGTCGACTTGGTGGTGGAGCGCGCGGATGCCGAGGGCGAGGCGTTCGCGCCGATCGCGGCGCAGTCTGGCGACCCGACGCGAGAGGGCGAGCACGCGGTGGTGGACGGCAGCGCCGAGCCGGGTGCGACGTATCGGTATCGCCTTGCGCTGCGGTTCGCAGACGGCCGACTGCTGCACGAGGCGCCGGTCGCGGTCACGCTGCCGCAGCGCTCGCTGGCGCTGGCCTGGGAGCCGCCGACACCCAACCCGACGGTGGGGCGCACGCGCCTGGCGCTGAGCCTGCCACGCGAGGGACATGTGGAGGTGGAGGTCTACGACATCGCGGGCCAGCGTGTGGCGCGACTGCACCGCGGCGAGCTGCCGGCCGGCCGTCACGACTGGCAGTGGCCGGCTGCGAGCGAGTCGGCCGCGCCCGGCATCTACCTGGTGCGGGCCGCGGCGCTCGGCGAGAGCCGTTCGACGAGGGTGATCGTCACGAGATGACGTCGCGAGCAAGACTGTCGCGCAGCTTGCAGGCGAGCGCCTCGAGCGCCGTGTTGCACCAGCCCGCCTTGCGCTCGGCGGCGACGAACACAGGGCTCGACCGGTTGATCGCGACCAGTTCCGCCTGCGTCGGGCCGAGCTCGAACCGCGCGCTATCGCCCGGAGCGCCCGTTCGATGATCCGCCATTCTGTCGGCCGAGCTTCGCGAAGCGCAGGCATTCCAGCGTCACGAACAGCACCGCGGCGAGCACGGCGATGAGGAGCGCCGACCACGTGCGCGGCAGTGCATCGAGCAGCACGGCAGCCACGGCGAACAGGGCCGAGAGCGCCCACAGCGCGTAGACGGCCCCGCGATGCGACAGTCCCGCGGCCAGCAGTCGGTGATGCAGGTGGTCGGCGTCGCCCCGGAACACGTGCGCCCCGCTCGCCATGCGCCGGACGAACGCCAACACGCTGTCGAACAGCGGGATCCCGAGGGCCACAAGGGGCAGCAGAAGCGTCACGGCGGCGCTGCCCTTGCGATTCTCGAGCAGGCTCACCGCCGCCAGCGCGAGGCCGAGGAACTGGCTGCCGGTATCACCCATGAACACCTTGGCCGGCGGGTGGTTCCACACCAGGAAGCCGGCGCAACCACCGATCAGCAGCGCCGCCAGGAACATCACGTAGAAGTCGCCGTGCTCGCGCGACACCCACCACAGCGAGGCGCACGCGATGATCACCACGCCGGCGGCGAGGCCATCGAGGCCATCGATCAGGTTGATCGCGTTGGTGATGGCCAGTACCCACAGCACCGTCAGCGGGATGTTCCACAGCCCCGAGGGGATCGCCGGGCCGAACGGGTTGGTGAGCACGGGAACACCGAAGCCGAACGCCACCAGCGTCAGCGCCGCGCAACTCTGCAGCGTGAGCTTGATCCACGGGCTGACGCTCCAGCGATCGTCCGCGAGTCCCAGTGCGAGCACGGGGATGGAGGCGCAGGTGAAGCCGAGCAGTGGCCGCGGGTCGAACAATTGGGCGGGGCCCGGGAACAGCCGCGCGACCCACGCCACGACGAGCACCGCGACCGCGATGGCGAGCCCGCCGAATCGCGGCATCGGCTGGGTGTGCACGCGCCTTGGCCCCGGCTGATCCACCGCGCCGACTCGCAAGGCCAGACGCTTGACGAGCGGCGTGAGCGCCCATGCCAGCACCGCAGCGGCGAGCGCCAGTTGCAGCGAGACCGGCATCAGCGCTTCCTCGCGTTGGCGGCGAGCATGAGTCGGGCGCGCACCATGATGAGCTTGGCCACGGCCCACTCGACCACGGCGTTCGAGGGGTGGTGCTTGCGGAAGTAGTGGATCATGCCGCGGTGGCGCTCGAGGATCACCTTCTCGGAGACGTATCCCTTGCTGGCGCCGATCGCATGCACGACCTGGGCGTCCGGGAGGTAGTCGATGCTCCAGCCCGCGAGCGTGAAGCGGCGGCACCAGTCGACGTCCTCGTTGAACATGAAGAACGCCTCGTCCATGCCGCCCACCTGCTCGATGGCCTCCCGCCTCACGGCCATGGCCGCACCCGAGACCCAATCGACCGAGCGATGGCTCGAGTGGTCCCAGTCGCTCAACAGATAGCGCCTCGACCACGGATTGCCGGGGAAGAGCCGGGTCAAGAGCGAGTAGCGATTGAAAAGGAACGTGAGCGCGCCGGGGTAGGAGCGGGCGCTCCACTCCACGCTGCCGTCGGAATTGAGGATGCGCGGCGCGGACACCGCGCAGCGCGGATGCATCGAGATCCAGCGCAGCAGCGAGTCGGTCATGCCGGGTTGGACGATGCAGTCCGGATTGAGCACCAGCACGACGTCCCCGCTCGACTCGGCGATGCCGCGATTGACCGCCTTGGCATAGCCGAGATTGCCGCCGGTCTCGATCACGCGCGCGGAGGCGTGCTCGCGGCGCACCAGGTCCGGGGTGCCGTCGGCGGATGCGTTGTCGAGCACCAGCACCTCGGTCACCCGGCTGCCTCGGTCGGCATCGATCGAGCGCAGGCAGGCGAGGATGTGGTCGCGCGATTGATAGGTCACGACGAGGACGGAGAGGTGCATGCGGGCCGGGAGGGTGCGAGAGGGCTGCGATGGGCCGGGCGATTCTAGCATCGCGCGCGATCCCCCCACGCGTGCGGCACCGCCGCGCGATGGCGAGCGCCGGATATGACGAAGCCGGATGGGACGGAAGGTCGGTCCGTCGGCATCCGGCTTTCGCCATTGCAAGAGCGCGGATGCGAGGTCACGAGCCTCTCCCCACGATTCTCTCCGGGCCCGATCCCGCACAGGCCGCGCTCCACTTGTGATTCTCACGGAAGCGGCGGAGGCGGCGCAACCGGAGAATCGATTCGGCCGCGGAATCGTCGCCGATTCGGCGTCTCCCGGACGCTGACGCCGACTCTAGGCAGCGCTCGGGCCCGCCCGGTCTGGGCCATCGAGCGCCTCACGACCCTCGAACTCGAGCCGAACGCCCAGCGTCTCCTCGAGCCAGGCGGTCAGTCGTCGGGCGTGGGTTCCGAGCCAGAACCACTGGCCGCAGGCGACGCAGCAGCCGAGCGGCCGGCCCGAGCGCACCACCCGCCCCGGCACCTCGCCGTGCGCCTCGAACGCCGATCGCCTCGCGAGCGCCCCGTTGCACCGCGAGCATCGCGAGAACGGCGCCCGGGCGGCCGGTCCCGCCACGATCGCCGCCCGGAGCGAGCCCGCCAGATCGCCGCGCGTGGCGCCGATGACCGGCACGTCCTGCCAGCGCTTCGGGCGCCGAGCGCTGAGCGTGATCACGACGCGGCCGTCGCGCTGCGCGGCCTCCAACAGCTCCTCGAGCCGCGCTCCCGGGTGCACCTCGACGTCGTGCCCGAGCACGCGCAGCCGCCTTGCGAGTGGCCCGAGCGAGCTGTCGGTGAGGAAGCGTGGGGAGTCGGGAGGCGTCATGGGGAGCAGAAGCTAGCGTTCGGCTGGTTGGAACGCGACCGGGCCCGCCGGGCCCGGCTGGTTCGGGCGCCCGACGATTCTCCACGGCTGTGAGTAATCCTTGTAACTGGAATCCACGCAACTGGTTATGAGGCAAGTCGGTCTCGATGGTCCGCCGCACCGGTCAGCCTCCTGTTGACGCCGGCCGACCGCCGCTCCCAATCTGCTGCCCATGACAGGTCCATTCCGCGACCCCAAGGCGGCTGACTCCGCCCCGGAGTTCGCGACGATCCCTCTGGACCGCCGGCGTTTCCTCGTGCTGATGGGCGGTGCTGCCGCCTACACCGCGCTGGCGCCGTCGCTCGGCTGGACACAGAGCACGCCCCGCGTCGCGCTCCATCCCTGGAAGCTGCCCGACACCGCCCCGGGGAGCTCGATCGATCAGGCGCGTGCCCTCATCGCCGCGGCGATCATGGCTCCGAGTCATTGGAACGCGCAGCCATGGCGCTTCGAGTTGGATGACGACGTCCTGAAGGTGGTGCTCGATTCCTCGCGCACGCTCCCGGTCGCCGACCCCGACCAGCGCTTCGCCCATGTCTCGCTCGGCGCCTCGCTCGAGAACCTGCTCGTCGCCGCGAGAGCCTATGGCCTGCAGCCGGTC
>JAYWEM010000067.1:0-11118 GCA_043779265.1 bacterium
GCATCGTCGTCGCCGAGGGCACGACCGTGCTGGTCGGCACCGAGATCGGCCAGATCGGCGGCGCCGGCGAAGCCGCGGCTCCTGCGGCAGCCGCGCCCGCCGCTCCGGCTGCCGCCGCCGCCGTGGCCCCCAGGCCCGCCGCGCCTCGCAACGGTTCCCCCGCGCCCGCAGCGGCTCCGGTGCATGCGACCTCGTCGGTCGCCGTCGCCGACCTTTCGCGCAACCTGTCGCCCGCCGTGCGCAAGCTGATCCGCGAGCACAGCGTGGCTGCCCACGAGGTGACGGCGATCCGCGGCAGCGGACTGGCCGGCCGCGTGACGCGTGATGATCTGCTGGAGTACATCGGCAACCGTCCGGCTGGCGGCGCGCCTGCGCCGGCGGCCCCTGCGGCGCCCGTCACCGCACGCCCGGGCTCGCTGCCCGGCTATCTGCAGGGGGCCACGATGGCGGCGGCCGCCGGCGGCGAGCGCGAGGAGATCATCCCGTTCACGCGCATCCGCAAGGTCATCTCCGACAACATGGTCAAGGCGAAGCACACGGCGGCGCACACGCACTGCTTCGACGAGGTCGATCTCTCGGCCGTGGTGGCGCTGCGCAAGGAGTGGGCGCCCAAGCTGGAGCAGCAAGGCGTCAAGCTCACGTACATGGCGTTCTTCATCAAGGCCGCGGTGCTCGCACTCAAGGAGTATCCGTGGATCAACGGCTCGGTCGCGCCGACCGGGGACGCGATGATCGTGAAGCACTACTACAACATCGGGATCGCCGTGGGCCGGGAGGACAAGGGCCTCATCGTCCCGAACCTGAAGGACTGCGACCGCAAGAACATCGTGCAGATCGCCAGCGAGCTGGCCGATCTCGCGTCGCGAGCGCGCAAGGACAAGCTGACCGCCGATGACATCCAGGGCGGCACGTTCAGCATCTCGAACGCCGGCGTGTTCGGCGCCGTCAACTCGGCGCCGGTCATCAACGTGCCGGACGTGGCGATCCTCGGCGTGCACAAGATCATGGACCGGCCCATCGTGCGAAACGGGCAGATCGTCATCGCCCCGGTGATGAACGCCGTCATCGGGTTCGATCACCGCGTCATCGATGGCGAGATGGCGGTTAAGTACCTGCGCCGGGTCTGCGAACTGCTCGAGCGTCCAGAACTCCTGTGGTTCTACGCCTGAGAGGCACGCTCCACGCGAGCGCCCTGGGCGAGACCCCCTATCGAGAGGGTCTCGCGCTTCAAGATGTGCTCGTCGCGCTGCGTGCGAACGGGGACATCGGGGATTGGGTGCTCTATCCCGATCACGAGAGCGTGCTCACGATCGGACGCAATCCGAGTGAGGGGAATCTGCTCGCCGATGCCGCGACGCTCGATCGGCTGGGCGTCGAGGTGTTCGAGGTGCCGAGAGGCGGCGACGTCACGTGGCATGGCCCCGGCCAACTGGTCGGTTATCCCGTCGTGTCTCTCGACCGTGTGGACCGCGACCTGCATCGCTGGCTGCGCGCCCTCGAGGAGGCCATCATCGTGGCGCTGGCGGCTCACGATCTCGAGGCCAGGCGTGTGCCCGGCCGCACCGGAGTGTGGCTCGACGAGCATCGCAAGATCGCGTCCATCGGCGTCGCCGTCCGCCGTTGGGTGGGCTATCATGGTTTCGCGCTGAATGTGTGCCCGGATCTGGCGGGATTCGAGCTCATCCACCCCTGCGGCCTGCATGGCATTCGCATGACGTCGATGCACGAGGCGCTGGGGGGGAGGGGGCCGTCGCTGGCGCAGATGCGCCACTCGGTCACCGAGGCGCTGGCGGTTCAATTGGGCTACGAGGCGGTGCGCTGGGCGCCCCCCGAGGAGCCACGACAACTCGCCCGCGCCTCTCACGCCGCCGCTGCATCCAACGAGACATCCACCCCCTCGAGTCTTTCGAACTCTTCAGGAGGTAGTCCCCCATGGTCACCCTGACCGACATCGCGAGCGTCAAGCTCAACGAGCTCCTCACGCAGCAGCCCCAGCCCGTGCTCGGCCTCCGCCTCTCGGTGTTCGCCGGTGGCTGTTCGGGCCATCAGTACGGCATGTCCTTCGCCGAGGCCCAGAACGAGAACGACTGGGTCGGCGAGTTCGGTGGCGTCCGCGTGTTCGTCGATCCCGACAGCGCCAAGTTGCTCGAGGGCGTCCAAGTCGATTACGTCGAGTCGCTGCAGGCGACCGGATTCACGATCAGCAACCCGAACGCGGCGCGCTCGTGCGGCTGCGGCAAGTCGTTCGAGACCGAGTAGCCCTTTTCTTCGAGGAGTCCCCGACGTGCGCATCACGTTGTTCACGGTGGATGAGGCCAATGCGATCCTGCCGCAGACGAAACCTCGTCTCGAGCGGCTGGTGATGCAGAAGCGCGAGTTCGACAAGATCGAGGCGCGCACCGCCATCCTGTCGATCGCCACCGCCGGCGCCGCTCCGGACAATCCGGACGCACTCGAACTCGCAGCGCTGCTCGAGAAGCGCCGACGCCTCGGCGAGATCATCGGACGCGGTGCCCAGGAACTCCACGAGAAGGGCGTGATGGTCAAGGACCTCGACCGCGGGCTCGTCGACTTCTACGCCTTGTCCGGCGACCGTCTGATCTTCCTGTGCTGGCACTTGGGCGAGTCGGATGTCTCGCACTGGCACGCGCTCGACTCGGGCTTTCGTGGCCGGCAGCCACTCAAGGGCGCCGGACTCGAATGACCCGGGTCTCGCTGCAGCCCCCGCTGCCGGCGGGGGCCCGCCCGTTCTCCGAGTACGCCGCACTCGGCGCCTCGGCGATCGAGTCGCGCATTCTCGCCGCGAAGCGGGCGCTGGGCTCTCGAGTGGTGATCCTCGGTCACCACTATCAGCGAGAGAGCGTGGTCGCGTTCGCCGATTTCCGCGGCGACTCGTTCAAGCTGTCGCAGTTGGCGGCCGATCAGCACGCGGCCGAGACGATCGTATTCTGCGGCGTGCACTTCATGGCGGAGTCCGCGGACATCCTGCGCCAGCCGCATCAGACGGTCGTGCTGCCGGATCTCAAGGCCGGCTGCTCGATGGCCGACATGGCCTCGATCGATGACGTCGAGGACGCCTGGGAGCGCCTGATCGCCGTGCACGGCGAAGTGTTCACGCCGATCACCTACATGAACTCGACCGCGGCGATCAAGGCTTTCGTCGGCCGTCATGGCGGCGTCGTCTGCACCTCGAGCAACGCCGCGACCGTGCTCGAGTGGGCGTGGGCGCGGAAGCCCAAAGTGTTCTTCTTCCCCGATCAGCATCTCGGTCGCAACACCGCCTTCGGCATGGGCGTGCCGCTCGAGCAGATGGCGGAGTGGGATTGGCGCGCAACCGATCCGGTCGCCGCCAACCAGGCCGCGCTCGGATCCGATGCCCGCATCGTGCTGTGGCGCGGCTTCTGCTCGGTGCACACCAAGTTCACCAAGAGTCAGATCGACGAACTCCGTGCGGCGAACCCGGCGGTGAAGGTGCTGGTGCATCCCGAGTGCCCGTTCGACGTGGTGCAGGCCGCCGACCTCGTGGGCTCGACCGAGTTCATCATCGAGAGCGTGCGCCGGGCGACCGCTGGAACGCATTGGGCGATCGGCACCGAGGTGAACCTGGTGCACCGACTCGCGCTCGAGCACCCCGAGCAGGACGTGCAGTTGTTGCAGAAGAACGTGTGCCCGTGTGCGACCATGAACCGGATCGACCCGGCGCACCTGCTGTGGACGCTCGAGAATCTCGCGGAAGGTCATGTGGTCAATGCCGTCCGCGTGCCCGATGACGTGAAGCGCGATGCGCGCGTGGCGCTCGATCGCATGCTGGCCCTCAAGGGCAGCGGACGGATCGAGACCGCTGCGATGGCCAAGGACTGAACATGAGCGACCTGCTGCCGCCCGAGGGCGGCGATGACCTGGTGAGCATCGGCGAGCCCGGCGCCGGCCCCGAGATCGGTGTCTACGGCGCGCCGCGCCCCGCGGTGCCGCAGCGCGTGCCGCTGGCGCCGCGCACCAAGGGCTGCGCCTCGGGCGCGGGTGCCGCCGCGATCGCCGACCCGGCGACCTTCAAGCGCCTGCCCGAGTGGCTCAAGATCAAGCTGCCGGGCGACGGCGAGTACGCCGAGACCAAGGCGCTGCTTCGAGAGAAGAAGCTGGTGACCGTGTGCGAGGAGGCGCGCTGCCCCAACCTCGGCCACTGCTGGGCGCGCGGCACCGCCACGATCATGATCCTGGGCGAACTGTGCACGCGCCGCTGTGGCTTCTGCGCGGTGGCGCCCGGTCGGCCCAACGGCTACGTCGATTGGGACGAGCCGCGCCGCGTCGGCGAGGCGGTGGCGGCGATGAACCTGCGGCACACCGTGATCACCTCCGTGGCGCGCGATGATCTCAAGGACGGCGGCAGCACCGTGTTCGCCATGGTCATCGAGGAGATCCGCAAGCGCTCGGGCACCGTGGTCGAGGTGCTGATCCCCGACTTCCGCGGCTCGGCCGCCGACTTGCAGCGTGTGATCGACGCCCGCCCCGAGGTGGTCAACCACAACCTCGAGACCATCGAGCGCCTGCACGGCGACGTGCGACCCAGCGCCCGATACGACCGCTCGCTCGAGTTGCTGCAGCGCGTGGCGGCGAGCGGCACGGGCATCAAGGCGAAGAGCGGCCTCATGGTGGGCCTGGGCGAGACCGAGGACGAGATGCGGCGCGCGATGGAGGACCTGCGGGCGCACGATTGCCATCTGCTGACGATCGGGCAGTACCTGCGGCCGTCCAAGATGCATCTGGCGGTGCACGAGTACGTGCACCCGGATCAGTTCGCGCGCTATCAGCAGATGGCCGAGGCGATGGGCTTCGAGAACGTGGCCTCGGGCCCGCTCGTGCGCTCGAGCTATCACGCCGACCTGCTCGCGGGCACGGTCAAGCCGGGCGAGGCGAGCAAGGCGGGGTCGGGCGGCGGCGTCAGGTAGTCGCGGCGTCACGGCGCTGCGGCAGCGTGTACGGCGCGTTTGGCCCCCATGAACGTTGCGCCGAGACGGCGCTCGGCCTCGAGCTGATTGTGCGCACGGCAGAGCAGTCTCAGATTGTCGACTTCGCTCGTGCCGCCGAGCGACACGGGTTTCACATGGTCGATCTCGAGCCCGAATCGTGACTCGCATGGCCGGCCGGTCGCGCTCACGAACTGGCAGCGGCCGGCGTCGCGTGCCCAGACGGTGCGCCGCGCCGCGCGGGGGATGTGCCTGCCCGCGTGTGAAGCGGCCTCGCGCTTCGACTCCGCGACGGGCGATGCCGCCGTGTCGGTATTCCGAGCCCGCCGCCTCTGGCCGCTTCAGCGCAGCTTTGCGCGAGCGCTCGAGCTTCTTGAGCAACGCATCGAGCGCGAGCTCGAGGACCTGGGACATGTCGTTGGGCGGCACCCGCGGGCCGAGCAGGTCCTGCACTTCGCGGAGTTTGGCGTGCACGGCAGCGCTCAGGGTGCACTGGAGCGCGTTGCTGGCGGGCGAGAGCGGGGCGATGCGGGTGTAGGTGATCGCCGGGACCGGCGAGGCCGAAGCGACCACGAGGGGCGCCGTCGGATTCGTCTCGACCTCCCCGTTGTCCCGCAACGCGAGAGGTGCCTCAACTGGCCGTGCGGCCAGTTCGCGTGTCATCTCACTGACCTCCGAGGCCGACGTGACCGGTGCGGACGTGGGCGTGGCAAGCGCGAACATCACGGTCGGCACGTCCGGCTGCGGGAAGCGCTCAGCCAACAGCGCGAGCACTTGCTTGTTGGTCTTGCCGGTGGCGTCGTGTAGCAGCGCCTCACCGATCGCAGGGGTCGGATATCTCGAGAGCAGCTTGATGGCGCTGACGTTGCTGCGGCCGTCGGCGATCATCTCGAACACGATCGGGAATCTCCGGCCTGTTCGCGCGGAGCGCAGGTGCTTGTACGCCTGATCCTCCGACATGTGCATGTGCAGGACGCAGAAGTGGTGGGCCGAAGGGTAGCCGGCCGCACGAAACAGCTTGCGGCGATCGAACTCGGCGAGGAAGCGCAGGAACTCGGCGGTCTGTTCTCGGCTGGATCGGCAGGTCTCGATGGTGCCCGCGAGGACCGCGTGATCTTCGAGCTGGCGCAGCGAACCGACATGCATTCGCACGGATGTCGCCTCATGCAGGGGCGGGTAGGTGTGCATTCGTATCACGCGCGTTCGCGGCGGCCACGCATGGCGCACACGCGACGAACGCACCGCCGCACCGCAACGTGCGAGCGAACATGCACGACAGCGCGTCTCACGCGATCCTCATGCGCTCTTCGGCATGTGCAAACGGCACTCGCGCGCCTGTGCAAGCAGCTCACGTGAAGGCGTCAAGTCAAGTCTTCGCGAGGTGTCCCGTGTCACCGCTCTGATTCACCGAACGTCGAACGGCCGGCCCGAGGTCGCCCCCGAGCCGGCCGTTCGCATGTGCTCTCGATTACGCCGCGACTACTCCTTGTCGAGCCACGCCTTCCAGGCGACCTCGTTGAAGTCGCGGCCGAGGAAGTCGCGGACCAGCTCGGCGGCCGGCTTGGAGCCGCCCGGCGCGAGCACCTTCTGCCGGTACTTCATCGCCACATTCGGCGAGGTGAGCGTGGCCGGATCGAACTGGGCGAACAGGTCCTTCGCGATGGTCAGCGACCACATGTACGTGTAGTACACGGCCGAGTAGCCATCCAGGTGTCCGAACGCGCACTGGAAGTGGGTGCCCTCGACGAACGGGAACGGCTGCAGCTTCTTGACGAGGTCGCTCATCATCTCGGTCGTGTTGGTGCCGGCCGGGTCGTGGTCGTAGCACGCCAGGGACAGCGCGGCGTAGACCATCTGGCGGCGAACCTGCAGCCCCTTGCCGAAGTCGTTGGCGCGGTTCATCTGGCTGACCAGAGCCTTGGGGATCACCTCGCCGGTCTCGTGGTGCTTGGCGAACGTGGCGAGCACCGAGTAGTCCTTGAGCCACTCCTCGAGCATCTGCGACGGCGCCTCGACGAAGTCGTGCTCGGTGCTGATGCCGCCGATGCCCACCCAGCGCTGGCTGCTCGAGAACATGGTGTGCAGCAGGTGGCCGAACTCGTGGAAGAACGTCTCGACGTCGTCGAACTCGCACAGGCCCGCCTCACCCGCGACGCCGCCCGGCATGTTGCAGACCAGCGCGGCCTCCGGGACCTGGCGGCCCTGGATGCCGGTGCGGATGTCGAACTGCGCGGCGTGGTTGTACTTGTTGTCGCGCGGGTGCATGTCGAGGTAGAAGCGGCCCGCCACCTTGCCGCCATCGATCAACTCGTAGCACTCGACCGACTCGTGCCACACCGGCGCATCCGGGACGCGCTTGAACTCCACGCCGAAAATGCGCGCCGAGAGGTCCATCACGCCCCGCTTGACCTGGTCGTACGGCAGGTAGGGGCGAACGCTCTGCGAATCGAAGTCGTACTCGCTGCGCCGCACCTGCTCGGAGTAGTAACCCTGGCCCCAGAAGTCGACGCTCTTGGCCGAGGGCACGTCCTTCTGACGCGCCGTGACCAACTGCTGGTACTCGCGCATCTGCCGGTCGCCCGAGGCCGCGCTCACGCGATCGATGAAGGCGCGGGCGTTGGCGGCGCTGCCGACCATCTTGTCCGACGTGATGTAGTCGGCGTAGTTCGGGAACCCCTGTAGATTCGCGTAGGCATGCCGCTTGGCCCGCAGCTGGTCGAGCACATCGAGGTTCTTGGGGTAGGCGCGGTCCTGATACTCACGGTAGAGCCGTTCGCGCAGGGCGTCCGACTTGGCGTAGGTCATGGTGGGGATGAAGTCCGGGTATTCCATCGTCAACGTGACGAGGCCATCGTCACCCGCCGGGTGGCGCTCGATGAAGTCGGCCGGCAGACCCTCGAGCTCCGAGGGCTTGGCCTTGATCGAACGCTTGTCCTCTCGGATGTTGCGGCCGAACTCCTGGCTCACGAGCACGAGTTCCTCAGTGAGCTTCTTGATTTTGTCGCGCGTCGCATCGTCCTTGTCGACACCCGCCAGGCGGAAGTCGCGCTGCACACGCTTGACGTAGTGCTGCGTCGCCGCGTCCTCGCGCGAGACATCGAGTGCCACGATCGCGTCGTAGACCTTGCGATTGAGCGAGACCTCGGTGACGAACGACGAGATCGCCTGCGAGATCTCCTCCGACGTCGTGCGCAGCGCCGAGTCGGGGTGCACGTTCTCGATGAGGCCGGTCTGCGACGAGGCCATGTTGATCTGGCGGAACAACTCATCGAGCGGCACGAGCGTGTTGTCGAGCGTCCGCTTGCCCTTGGCCGACAGCAGCTTGGCGAGCTGGACCTTGGCCAGCTCGACGCGCTGCATCTGCCGCGCCTTGAACTGTGCGGCGTCGGGCTTGCCGGTCCAGAAGGGACCGTTGTCCGGCGGCAGGCTCGCCGAGGGGGCGGCCGACGTGGCGAGCGCGGGCGAGCTCACGGCGAGCACCACGAAGGCCAGGGTGAGGAGGGCAGCAAGCATCAGGCGGGGTCGGGTCACGGATCCTCCAGGAAGATGGGCGTCCGGAACGGGCCAGGGGGCGCGCACTCAGCCGTGCACGAGTGCCCGGGGACGCAAGGGGGAGTCAACAGGCTGAAGGTAGCCTTGGTTTGGCCAAGGCTCAAAGCGCCCGGCAACGGGCGCGGAGCGAGAAGGGGTGAACGCGGAAGCGTCCCTCTGGGGGCCCCGAGCTGGACGAGTCGAACGATCCTTCGACCTGGTCTGCTCATGAGCCCAGAAATCGTGGCACGGCGCAGTCCCTGAGGTTGCGATGGGGAGATATCTCAAAAGGGAGAAGTCTCGTCTTGCAAGGGAATGAGGTACTGAGCCAGAGTCTCATGTGCATGCTGAGGACTTGGGGGCTCGTTTGCATCGAAGGCCTTTCGATCCGAGTGACTCCGGGCGGTGGATCCAGCGCATCCGCCGCTACTCGAACGGAGTGATGGTGACTCTTTGGTTCGCGGTCGTGAGCAGAGCGCGATCCGTGGGTTGGGGAGCGGTCGTCCGTCAGGACGCCCGCGGTCTGTATGGCGAGGGGGTTCGTCATGTTGATAGGGCATGTCGCAGCTAGGTGCGCAAAGATCCGGACTGAGGCTCGTGCCACCCTCATGTCGGAGAAACTGGGGGGGGGGGCGTACGTGCGTGGATGATGGTGGTCTTCGCGGCGGCCGCGCTGCTGGCGAGCGCTGAGACCGAAGTGTGCGCACAGAGTCAGTCGCAGTCCTCGCCGTACTCTTCCAAGGGCCGATGGCTGAATGCGGGCAACCAAGGTGTCGTCGGGACCCACGTCGCCGTGATGCGTGACCCGGACGATGATTCGACCAAGGTGTTCCTGTTCGGCGGCTCGGGAACCGGTCAGGTGATGAAACTGTTCGCGTTCATGCCCGGCCAGTCTGCGGTGCTGCCGAGTTCGTCCAATATGATCCCCGTCCCACACCCAGCCTCGGATGTCACGCTTCTCGACCTGTTCTGTGCCGGTCATGTGGTTCTGCCCGATGGCAGACTGCTCCTCGCGGGTGGTGAGGCGTGGTCGCCGATGGGCATCGAGCGCGGGTTCCGATTCGACCCGAAGTATCCGGGCAACGCGGTCACGAACCCGTGGTCGCCTATCTCGTCGATGGCGCAGGAGCGCTGGTACCCGACCCTGACCGTACTACCGAGCGGCAAGGTGCTGGCGAACTCGGGGAACATGAACGACTTCCTCTTGAGTTTCGGCGGCGAGGACCTGGCCGGGGTCGTGAAGGACTCGCTGCATCACATGGCCGTGACGAACCGCTCGTACTGGATGAGCAACTCGAACAGCGGCACCCGGCCATCGGCGCGCAAGTGGCACTCGTTCATCGGCGACGGCGATCGCGGCATGGTGTACGGAGGGCAGAACTCCGGCTCGAAGTTCGGGGACCTCTGGTACGTCGTGCGCGACAAGGCGACCGATTCCTCTTGGACGTGGCAGCAGATGGTGGAGGAGGGCACCGCCGTCAACGGCCGCGCGGCCGCACGGTCGCGTCACTCCATGGTGTCGTGGCACCCGTCCAGCGGGCCCACGTCATCGTGGTTGGGAGGGTTCGTCTTCGGCGGCGTCGACAGCGTCGGCAACGCCCTCGACGACCTGTGGTTCGGTCAGCGGAATCCGGATGTCTTTCCGGGCCTCTGGAAGTGGACGAACCTGACTCCGAGCCCCCGGCCCGCCGATTGGCCGAGCGCGCGCTATGGCCATGTGGCATTGATCGACCCCGGCCCCCCGGGCTCGAGCCGACCCCGAATGCTCATCTTCGGTGGCCGCGAGCAGAGCGGCGCGCTGGCGAACAACGCCGTCTGGGCCTACGACATCAGCACCGGATCGTTCTATCGCCCACCCATCGGCACTCCGGAAGGAGCACCGTCGGCGCGCGAAGGGCATGTGGGTGTCTATGAGGACTGCGAGGGTGCGTGTCAGCGCGAGATCTACGCGAGCAATGCGGCCCGTCGCATGACCTTCTTCGGCGGGCAGGGCGCCAGTTCGCTGCAGAGCGACCTGTGGGGGCTGTGGAGGCTCGATCAGGGACCGAACGACACCACTTACACGTGGGACGCCATGTCCCTTCAGGGCACACTCGGCTCTCCGGCCACAGCGCGCACGCAGATGGCCGGGGTGTACGACCAGTGGGGGGATCGACTCACGATCTTCGGCGGTGACACGAACGGCGAGGGGACCCCGGGCGGGCAGACCGAGGACGTGGTCCAGTTCGAGCTGCGGGATGCGATCACACCCGCGAGGACGAGGTGGAACCGGCCGCCGCCTCGAACACCCCAGTTCGCGAGTCACCACAACCCCAGACCGAGATCGGGGCACGTCGCCATCTTCGACTCGCAGCCGCGCGTCGCTCGTTTCCCCGAGGTGTTCGATCCGACGCAGGGGAGCGAGGGGAGCTGGGTGACGGCGCATGTGGCGAGCAATGATCCGCCCAAGATGGAGCTCTACCCGCTCATGTTCGTACTGCCGAACGGGAAGGTGTTCCACGGCGGGCCCAGGGACGACACCACGCCCTACAAGTACCTGTTCGACCCGGCGACGAACCTGTGGGATGCGGCGACGCACACGTCGAGCTACTCGGGGTCCTCGGCGGCGATGTTCAAGCCGGGG
>JAYWEM010000068.1:0-4657 GCA_043779265.1 bacterium
TGCACGCGGCCATCGGCGGCCACGACGATGCGCTGGCCGAGCGAACCCATGTCCTGCAGGTCGTACCAGGTCGAGTCGAGCTGCACCGCGCCCGGGGGAAGCTGCACGGCGAGCGACGTCGCCTGGACTGCAGTGGGGTCCGCCCGGCGCAGCGACGAGGCGTCGGTCTCGGTGGGAAGTGTTCGGGCCACGCCCGCAGGGTCGATGACCAGTCGGCCGGTGGGGTTGGCGCGCTCACGCGCCGAGGCCGGCACCGACATCGCGATCGCGAACAGCGCGAGAAGGGCTGCCGTCCTGGCGGCGTGTCTCATCGGGTCTTCCTCGTGGCCTGCGACCACGAGAAGTCGCGCCGGATCGAGACGGCCACGCTGCGGCCCGGCTCCTCGATGAACGAGAGCGGTTCGCGGTAGCGGTGATGCGTCAGGTTGCGGAACGCGAGCGTCAGGCGGGTGTCGAACCACACCCCGGCGAACTCGGCGGAGTAGGTCGCGAAAGCGGGGCGCGCGAGCGTGCCCTGCGGATCCTCGACGCGGTCGCTCCACCTCGAGCGCACCGCCCACGTCACCGGATGCCGCTGGAACAGAGGGCCACCCAGGTCGATCGTCACGCGTGCGACGCCGACGTCGGTCAGCCGCTCGCCGGTCTCGCGATCGATGCCACGCGGTAGAGCCGCGTGCACGCTGGCGAACCCGCGACCGATGCGCCATCTCGTCGAGGCCTCGATGCCCTCGATGCGCGCACGCTCGACATTGGCGTACTGGAAGCGCGGGATCAGGTAGAGCTGACCCAGGTAGACGAACGTGATCAGGTCCTCGACATCCGAGCGATAGACGCTCGCTCGCGCCTCGGCGAGAGCCCCGCCCAGCGCGTCGCTCGCTCGCACGCCGAGCTCGCGCGAACGGCTCGTCTCGGGGCGCAGCGCAGGATTGCCGAACAGGCGCAGCCCGCCATGGATGTCGTTGTTGTAGTAGCGCTCCTCGAGATTCGGCGCACGGAACCCCGTCGCGCCGTGGGCGTAGAGCTGCCAGGCGCCCATGCGCCACGCCAGCCCCAACTCCCCGCCGCCTCGTGCATCGCTCGACGTCAGTTCCGAAGTGAAGCTGACGTCGGTCGAGTCGGCGTGCATGACGAACCGATCGGCACGGACGCCGGCCTCCAGTTCGAGTCGGCCGAACACGCGCTTCGCATGCAGTGCGGCCGAGAGACCCTCGCGCCACGCCGGCGGCACGCTCTCGCCGGCCACGAGTCGCTCCGAGGTGACCGCACCCGAGCCGTTGCGCACGACCGACTCGGTCGAGCGCGGGCCATCGGTGCGATCGTGTCGATACTCGCCGTGGACCACGAGGTTCCAAGCGGTGCCGAGGGTCCAGCGCGGCTGCAGGCTCCGCCCCCGGACACGCACGCGATCCGCGGAGGCTTTGGTGGTGAAGGCGATCGGACGACCGAAGCGGAACGTGGTGTCGGTGCTCGTCTCATCGAAGTGGCTGCGGAAGCGCTGATCGACGGCGAGCAGTCGCGCGCGCGGCGCCGCACCCGCGCTGCCCCACGTCAGCTCGAGCCGGTCGGCCTCGCGCGCCTGCAGCGGATAGACGCCGTTGGCGCCATCGGTGACGCCGAAGGCGGGGAGCCCCACATCATGGGCAGCGTGGGCGGTGTGCTCGAGGTCCGCATGCAGCGAACCCCAACGCGCCGCGCCGCGAGCGCTCCATTCGTCCTCGCGGCTGCTGCTGTGTTCGACCAACCCATCGGGTGTGGCGAGACCGCGCAGCCGACCAAGACCGCCGGACACCTCGAGACCTGCATTCGGCGTGCGCCAGCGCAGCTTCGCGTTCTCACGACGCTCGCCGCCCGGATCGCTCGCGCGCGCCTGCAGCGAGAGATCGAGCGCGGGTTCGGAGCCGGTGATCGGCCGCTGCGTGACCAGATTCACGACGCCGCCCATGGCTCCCGAGCCGAACTGCGCACCACCGGCCCCCGGGAGCAGCTCGACCGCATCGAGGCGTTCGACCGAGACGAGCGAGGTCTGTCCGCCGTGCCCGCGCCCGGTGTCGAGGCGAACGCCGTCGACGAGCACCATGACGCGCTCGCCCGAGAGCCCTCGATAGGTGACGCGTGACGCCCACGGGCCCGTCTTCACCAGATCGATGCCCGGCGCCGCCATCAGGGCGTCGCCGCTCGTGCCGGGCAGGAAGCGCGTGACATCGGCGCGTGTGAGTCGCTGCACCGTGCCGGTCGATCGTGTGCTGGTGTGAGAGTCGCGCTGACCCTGCACGCGCACCTGCGGCAGCAACGTCACGGTATCGCGCACACCGGGAGCCGGGCTCGGCGCTTCGGCGGCGCGTGCGTGCGTCGCACTCGCGATCAGTGCCAGGGACAGCAGCGCGCTCGTCACAGGAGTTCTCCGCATGGCGTCTGCAACCTAGATTCGGCAGGTGCCCGGGCGCTATGAGGAGAATCTCGGAGAAGTGGCTCCGTATCATTACGGAGATGAGTGCTTCACCCCTTCATCAACCCCTGCTCGATGGCGAAACGCGTCAGTTCGGCGGTCGAACGCATCGACAATTTGCGCAGCAGGTTCGCACGGTGCGTCTCCACCGTGCGGACGCCGATGTAGAGCGCCGATGCGATCTCCTTGTTGGCAAGGCCCTGTGCGATGCGGCGGAGCACTTCTCGCTCGCGCGCCGTCAGGCGGGCCAGTGGATCCTCGTGCTCCCCCCTTGCGGCATCGCGCAGCGCAGCCTGCGCTCCCCCATCGAACCCGCCGCCGCCGATGGCCACACGCCGCACGGCGGTGATCAGATCCTGGGCGATCGCGTCCTTGAGGACGTACCCATCGGCGCCGTCGCGTACGGCGCGCTGTACCGAGCGCGGGTCGTCATCGAGCGTCAACACCAGCACGCGCACACTCGGGCACTCGGTGCGCACGCGCCTCAGCACCTCGAATCCGTCGAGCCCGGGCATGTTGAGATCGAGCACCAGCACCTGCGGCTGCAGCTCGCGCGTCAGCCGCACCGCTTCGGCGCCGTTCTCGGCCTCGCCCACGACCTCGAGCTCGGGCGCCGCCGAGAGCAGGCCGCGCACACCGGCGCGCACCAGTGCATGATCGTCGGCGATCAGGATGCGCAGGCTCATGCGCCAGCCCCCGCGGCCGGATGCGGGAAGGTCGCCTCGACCCGCAGCCCACCCAACGGACCTCGGGCGAACACCAGCGTGCCGCCTTGCTCGGCCGTCCGCTCGCGCATGCCGAGCAGTCCCAAGTGCGGCTCGAGGCCGGTGCCCGGGCCGCGGCCATCATCATCGATCGTGACGAGCAGCCCCGAAGCCCGATCGGCGACCTCGACCCGCGCCCTCGTCGCCCCGGCATGCCGCAGGATGTTGGTGAGCGCCTCTTGGACGACCCGGTAGACGGCGACCTCGAGTGATTCCTCGAGCCGCTCGCGCCCGACACCCCAATGGAAGTCCACCTCGAGCCCTCCGGTCGTGATCTCATCGGCCAGGGAACCCAGTGCCGGCTCGAGTCCGAGTCGATCGAGCACCGCGGGCCGCAGTTGCCGGCTCAACTCCCGCACCTGGGTCAGCGCGCGCCCGACCAGCTCGCCGGCCTCGGTGTTGCCGTCCTGGTCGAGCCTGAGCCTCGCCATCGTGAGCACCTGGCCCGCCTCGTCGTGCAGCTCACGCGCGATCCGGCGGCGATCCTCCTCCTGCGCCCGCAACATGCGCCGCGTGAGCATCTCGAGTTCCGCGTTGCGGTTCGCCAATTGTTGACGCTCTTCGCCCAGCACCAGCGCGAGCACGCCGACCGCGACCCCCATCATGCACATCACATCGGCGAGCACGCCGTAGAGCACCGCCGAGCCCATGGCGCGAAGCAGCGGGTAGTCGAGATGGTGGAGACCCCACAGTGTGTAGACCCATGCCAGGATCCGCGCACCGACCGATGGCCTCTGCCGCAAGTGGCGCCAGAAGACGGCGGCGTTGAGCAACGTGACGGTCGAGAGCAGTAGGACCGAGCCGATGCCGGCGACCGCGGGATCGCCGATGGTGAAGATGGCGATCCAGCCCCAGACGATGGGCAACACGCCGAGCCAGGCGAGCGACCATCGCCACTTGGCGCCGGTGGCGAACTGGAGAGCCGCCCACAACAAGAGCAGCGCGCTCCACCCCGAGACCACCTGATGCGCGAACAACCAGGCCGGGTCCCGCACCACGAGGAAGGCCGAGATGCAGCCGAGCCGGACGGCATACGCGGTCCAGGCAAGAGCCCAACTGAGATGAGCGCCTTGGCGACGCTGGCGCCAGATCCCCAGGTGCACCGCCGCGAGGGCGATGGTGATGAGGGTCTGGAATCCCAGCGCGACCAATTCATCTCGGAACTCGTGCATTCGGATCCCATCGCGGTCCGCCCGCCGGACGAAGGTCCGGTTCGGCGCTGTAAGTCATTGCGGGGCCGCGAGTCCATGCCGCGGCCGACAGCGAGGGCAGCATGCCGCAAGGGAGTGCGACACACCACCTCGCGGGTCCGACATTCGCCATAGCTACTGGCGGTTAGGGTCTGCTAACCTGCCGCCCATCGTCGTCTGCACCTCATCTGGAGGAGTCCATCGATGCTGTCCGGCAAGCAGGCGCTATCGCGCGATCTCACTCCGAGCCATGAGCA
>JAYWEM010000069.1:0-43394 GCA_043779265.1 bacterium
GCTCCCGTGGCGGCTCCCGCCGCGCGGCCGCGATTCGCGCCGCTGTCTCCGCTGCGCCGACCCGAGGAGCCCCGCTGATGCGCGAACTGGGCAAGTGGCTCGCCATGCTGGGCCCCGTCGGCCTGCTGCCGGGACCGCGCGCCACCTACGGCAGCGCCGTCGTCGCGGCGGTCGGCTACTTCCTGCCGGTGCCGAGCGTGCCGGTGTTCGCGGCTCTGCTCATTCTCGGCACGCTGATCGCCGTGTGGGCCTCGGGCGAGGCGGAGCATTCGCTCGGGCACGACGCCAACCCGATCTGCATCGACGAGGCGATCGGCCAGACGCTGGCGCTGATCCTCGTGCCGCACACGCCGATCGCGTTCTTCGTCGCATTCCTGTTGTTCCGCATCTTCGACATCTGGAAGCCGCTCGGCGCCCGTGAGATCCAGCATCTGCCGGGTGGATGGGGCGTCGTCGCCGACGATGTGATCGCCGGGATCGTGGCCTGCCTCGCATTCCATGGCCTCCGCTGGGGGCTCGTGCTCGGCGGATTGCCCGCCTGGCTCGGCTGATCGTCCGGGAGGGCTCTGCCTCGTGAACGCCGAACTCGACCGATTCGTCCGTGACGCGCTCGCAGCCGGCGTCGCGCGAGAGAAGATCCGCGCCGAACTCGCGCGCGCCGGTTGGCGTGACGAGGAGGTGGAGGCCTCGCTCGCGGCCTGGCTCGAGTCCGAGCTGCCGGTGCCGTTGCCCAGGCGCCGCGTGCAGGTGTCGGCGCGCGAGGCGTTCCTCTATCTGGTGCTGTTCGCGACGCTCTATGTGGTCGCTTTCAACGCCGGAGCCGTCGGCTTCGCGCTCATCGAGCGCCTGCTGCCGGACCCCATGCACGCGCGCGCGTGGGACTCGGGACTCGCGAGGCTCCGCTGGGCGGCGGCCTCCTTGCTCATCGCATTCCCGGTGTTCCTGCTGTGCTCGCGCATCGTGACGCGGGCGCTCGCCCACGAGCCCGAGAAGCGCACCAGCGGCGTGCGGCGCTGGCTCACCTATCTGACGCTGTTCCTCGCCGCGCTGGTGTTGATCGGCGATCTCGTGGTGCTGGTCTCCGGGCTGCTCTCGGGCGAGCTCACCTCTCTCTTCGTGCTGCGCGCTCTGGTCGTGTTCGTGATCGCCGGCATCGTGTTCGGCCATTACCTGCTCGACCTGCGCCGCGACGAGGACGAATCGGGGGCGCCTCGCATGGCGTGGCTCGCGCGTGCCGGGGCGATCGGCGTCATCGCGGCGATCGTGGCGTCGCTCTGGATGGTGGGCTCGCCCGCCAAGGCGAGGACGCGCGAGATGGACCAGATGCGCCAGCGCGACCTGGCTCGGATCGCCGAGGTGCTGCGCACGCGCCAGATGGGGCGTCAGGCGATGCCGGAATCGCTCGAGCAGCTGCGGCTCGAGGAGTCCTCGGGCGACCTGCGAGTTCAGGATCCCGAGACCCACGCGATCTACGGCTATCAGGTGATCGACTCGGTCACGGTGCGCCTGTGCGCCGTGTTCGCGAGAGCGGATTCGGTGGGCCCGCATGGCGAGCAGGCACAGCCCTTCTGGCGACACGGCGACGGGGAGCACTGCTACGAGTTCCGCATCGACGGCCACGCGCCCATTCAGCCGTTCCTGCGCTGAACCCTGCCGCTTGCGCGCACCCTCGCGCTCCGTCACCGTGCTTCGCCACCCCCACGCTCCCACCAACGCCCCTCGCCACCGAGCCCGCCATGCGCATCGAGATCGTCACGATCGGGACCGAGATCCTCTCGGGCCGCACGTTCGATACCAACTTCGCCTTCCTCGCGCGTCTGCTCGAGGAGGCCAGCGTGCAGGTGGCGTGGCACACGACCGTCCCCGACACGCCCGAGGGGATCAGCGAGGGTCTCGGTCGCGCGCTCGAGCGATCGGAAGCGGTGATCGTGACGGGCGGCCTCGGGCCGACTCCCGATGACATCACGCGCAAGACCGTCGCGGGCCTGCTCGGGCGGCCGCTGCAGTTGGACGAGGCGACGCTCGAGCACATCCGGAGTCGCGGTCGCCGCTTGGGACGCAAGCTGCCGGCCACCGTCGAGACCATGGCGCTCGTGCCGAGAGGCGCCGAGCTGTGGCAGAACCCGGTCGGGGCGGCTCCCGGCATCCTGGTCGAGCACAAGGGCAAGCCGGTGATCCTGCTGCCCGGTGTGCCGCAGGAGATGGAGGCGATCGCGCGCGAGTACGTGGTGCCGTATCTGCGCGAACGCAGCGGCGTCGCGCTCGAGTGCTTCACGCTTCGAGTCTATGGCGTGTTCGAGAGCCAGCTCCACGAGCGGATCGGCACGCTGCCCGACTCGTGGCACGGCGCGTCGCTCGCCTACCTGCCCAGCTACTTCGGCGTCGATCTGCGCGTCATGACGAGCGGCGCCAATCCGGTCGCGGTACACGAGGCCGCGATGCAGGCCCACCGAGACCTCCTGGCCCTGGTCGCACCGGTCGTCTACGCCGAGGGCACGCGCGGCATGGAGGAAGTGGTCGGCGATGCTCTGATCGCCCGCACGTGGCGGATTGCGACGGCCGAGTCCTGCACCGGCGGCCTGCTGACCAAGCGGCTCACCGATGTCGCCGGCTCCTCGCGCTATGTCGAGCGCGGCTTCGTCACCTACAGCAATGAGTCCAAACTGGAGCTGCTCGGCGTGGACCCGGCCGATCTGGCCGCCCACGGCGCCGTGAGCGCTCCGGTCGCCGAGCAGATGGCGCGAGGCGCTCGCGAGCGCTCGGGCGCCGAGGTCGGCGTCGCCATCACCGGCATCGCGGGGCCCGATGGCGGAAGCGAGGAGAAGCCGGTCGGCACGGTGTTCATCGCCATCAGCTCGCCGCTCGGCGACGTGGTGCGGCTGCTTCGCATGAGTGGCTCGCGCGCCGTGATCCGCGAGCGCAGCACGCAGACCGCGCTCGATCTGGTGCGGCGACAGCTCGCGGGTCTGCCGATCGACCCGAGCCTCGAGGGATGAGCATCGGGGCCGGCGGGGACGCTCGGCCGCGCCGATTGTTCCTCGCCGTCTTCCCGCTGCCCGATGTGCAGGCGAACGTGCACCGTGTCACCGCGCCGCTTCGAGCAGCCGAGGGCGGGCTCGGCGTGTCGTGGGTGCGCGAGTCGAATCTGCACTTCACCCTGCGATTCCTGGGCGACTGCGAAGCCACGGTGGCCGAAGCCGCCACGGCCGCGATGCAGGAGGCTGCCTCGGGCCATACGCCGTTCGAAGTCCGGCTCGGCGCATTGGGCGCCTTTCCCGATGCAATGCGCGCCCGCGTGCTGTGGGCGGGGCTCGAGGTGGGCGAGGCGCGCCTCGGATCCTTGGCCGAGTCGCTCGCCGAATCGCTCGAGCGTCGCGGTTTCCCGCGCGAGTCGCGGCCGTTCGCACCGCATCTGACACTGGGCCGCGTTCGCGAACCCGAGGACTGGTCAGGAGCGCTGCAGCGCCAGCCACCGCTCGGCATCTCGTTCGACGTGACGCAGTTGCTCCTGGTGGACAGCACGCTGCTGCCCGGGGGTTCTCGCTACGGCGTTGCGGCGCGGGCGAAGCTGGCGGGTTGAGTGGGCGGCTGCAGCGGTGGACAGCGCTTGTCCTTGCAGAGCGCGTCAAGCATCCGGGCTCGGAGCCCGATGTTCGCAGAGGCCTGACGACGAGCGCTCGAACAGTCTTGACGCGGCCGCCGCTGCAGGTCGATGGTGGGGGTGCAGGCCAATCCAGGAGCCCTCCCCGATGAGAACGACGCTCGGATCTCGCGTGATGATGGCCATCTTCCTCGCGGTGCTGTTGCCGCTGGAGCTGGGCCAGTGCGCGTTCCTGATGCCGCTGCGTGCGATGGCCCTGGCCACCGCGGGCGCGCCGCACACCAGCAGTGAGCACTCCTGCTGCGAGGGTGCTTCGACCACTCCGGCAGCCCCCACGAGTGGTGCTCCCTGTTGTGAGTACACGCCGCTGCCCGCCATGACAGCCGCGTCCACCCAGTTCGCGCCCGGATCGTCGGTGAGCGAACTCCAGCTCGCCGTGCAGCCCGAGGCGATCGGCTCGATCTCGACACAGGGCTCGTTCATCGGGCTCCGTACGACTGCGAGCCCCGGTGCGCCTCCCGGCGTCGCGATCCGATCGACCTCGCCACGCGGGCCGCCTGACTCCGCCTAGCGCTCCGCTTCGGCTCCGTTGGGGTCGATGGGTTGCCGTCCGAGCCACGCGAGCGCATGCCGGGTGTCCGATTCCCCGGCCGGAAGTTCGAACTGCGCCCGACCGACTCGACTCAGCGTGAGCCTTGCCTGCCGATGCGTCGGTGAAGCGGTGAGGCAACCCCCTCATGAAGGAGTGTCCGATGAGAACCATCCGAAGGAACATCGTCGCCGCCATCGCCCTGCTCGGAGTCCTGGCCTCCGGTGCCGCTTTCGGAAGCGGCAAGGGCGAGGCGAAGAAGCGCAAGGGCGTGAAGCCCCAGGAGATCCACGTCACGGTCACCGAGTCGGGCTTCGAACCGCCGTCGATCGCGATCGAGAAGAACGTGCCGATCATGCTCGTGATCACTCGCAAGACCGATCGGACCTGCGCCCGGCAGGCGGTGTTCGCTGCACTCGACAAGTCCGTGGACCTGCCACTCGACAAGACCGTTCGGATCGCGCTGCCGGCGCAGTCCAAGGGCAAGCTGTCCTATGCCTGCAGCATGGACATGCTGCGCGGTGAGCTGGTCATCCAGTGAAAGCGGCCCTGCTGCTCGCATGGATCCCGTTCCTGGTGCTCGGTGCGCTCGCCTCTCCGGAGGCGGGTGCCGCCGGGGCCGAGCAGTTGCTCATGCTGCCGACGCCCAAGGCGATCAAGTCGCCGGCGGGCGCTGGCAGCCGTGTCCCCGATCTCTCCGTTCGTGCCAACGGCCGTGTGCTCATGAGTTGGATCGAGCCTTCGGCAGCCGACAAGGGTAGCGAGCGCATGACGCTTCACTGCGCCACGCTCGATGCCGGAAGGTGGTCCGCGAAATCGACCATCGCGACCGGTGACTCGTTCTTCGTCAACTGGGCGGACTTCCCCAGCGTGCGTGCGCTCGAGGGCGATCGCCTTGCGGCGCACTGGCTGTGGCGAAGCGGTGAGGGCACCTACGCCTACGATGTCCGCATCGCGCAATCGGACGACGACGGTCGCAGCTGGAGCGTCCCACTGACGCCGCACCGCGACGAGACCCAGAGCGAGCATGGGTTCGTCTCGCTCGTCGCCGACCGAGGCGGTGCGCAGGCGATCTGGCTGGATGGTCGCAACACGGTGGGTCGAGAGCACGGTGAGGCGGGTCCTGGCCCGGAGATGGCGCTGCGGGTGGCCAAAGTGACGCCCGAGGGTCGACTTCTGGACGAGGCGCAGCTCGACGAGCGCGTCTGCGATTGCTGCCAGACCGCCGCGGTGATGACCGATCGCGGGCTGCTCGTGGCGTATCGCGATCGCAGTCCGGGTGAGATCCGCGACATCAGCGTGGTCCGCGGGGAGGGCGGGAAGTGGACCGAGCCTCGTGCCGTGCATGCCGACGAGTGGCACATTCCCGGGTGTCCCGTGAACGGCCCCTCGCTCGTGGCCGAAGGTTCGCAGGTCGCGATCCTCTGGTACACGGCGGCTCGCGACACTCCGCGTGTGCACGCCGCGTTCTCGGATGATGCGGGCGACTCCTTCGGCCCGCCCATGCAGGTCGATGGTGGTGACCCACTCGGGCGAGTGCATGTCGCGATGCTGGCGGATGGCTCGATCGTGACGACCTGGCTCGAGGTCAGCGGTCGTGACGCGCTCATCCAGGCGCGGCGCATCGCGCGTGACGGGCAGCGCGGCCCGGCGATCACCGTGTCGCGCACGTCCGCCAAGCGCGCGAGCGGCTTCCCGCGCGTCGTCCAGAGCGGCGGCGCGCTCTACTTCGCATGGACCGAGGCGGGGGAGCGACCACGTGTGCGGCTGGCGATGATCCCGAAGAAGGCGATCCCGGTCGCAACAGCAGGAGACACGAGATGAACGAGACCGCTGCTCCTCCGACGTTCCGGGACCCCGTCTGCGGCATGACCGTCGCCGAGGGCTCTCCGCACCGCCACGAGCACGAGGGACAGACGCACCGCTTCTGCAGCGCGAGCTGCCTCGCCAAGCTCAAGGCCGACCCGGCGCGCTACTCCGCGCAAGGAGGCGCCAGTGCTGCCGCGCCCGCTGCGCCCGCTGCGCCCGCCGCGCCCGCCGCGCCCGCCGCGCCAAGCCCGAACCCTGCAGCGGCGATGGCGACCACGGCGGCGATCCACACCTGCCCGATGCATCCCGAAGTTCGCCAGCAAGGCCCCGGCTCGTGCCCCATCTGCGGCATGGCGCTCGAGCCGCTCGAGGTCTCCCTCGAGGAGGAGGAGAACCACGAGCTGACCGACATGACGAGGCGATTCTGGGTGTCCACTGCGCTCTCGGTCCCCCTCGTCGCGCTTGCCATGGGTGACATGCTCCCCGGTTCGCCCATCGCAGGTGTGCTGCCCGCGGGATCGCGGGGCTGGTTCGAGTTGCTCCTCGCCACCCCCGTCTGCACGTGGGCCGCCTGGCCGTTCTATGTGCGCGGCGTGCAGTCCGTGATCCGCAAGAGCCTCAACATGTTCACGTTGATCGCGCTCGGCGTGTCGGTCGCCTTCGTCTACAGCCTCATCGCCGCCCTGCTGCCCGACCTCTTCCCCAGCGGCTTCCGTGGCGTGCACGGCGAGGTGCCGGTCTACTTCGAGGCGGCCGCCGTCGTCACCACGCTGATCCTGCTCGGGCAGGTGCTCGAACTGCGCGCGCGCAGCCAGACCGGCAGCGCCATCCGCAAGCTGCTCTCTTTGGCGGCGACCTCCGCCCTGCGCATCGAGGCCGATGGCCACGAGGCCGACGTGGCACTCGAGGACGTGCGTGTGGGAGACCGGCTTCGCGTGCGGCCGGGCGAGAAGGTTCCCGTGGATGGCGAGGTGCTCGAGGGCACCAGCTCGATCGATGAGTCCATGGTCTCGGGCGAGGCGATCCCCGTCGAGAAGTCCGCGGGGGACCGAGTCGTCGGCGCGACGATCAATGGCACCGGCGCGCTGGTGATGCGCGCCGAGAAGGTGGGCGCCGACACGCTGCTTTCGCGGATCGTGAAGATGGTCGGTGATGCGCAGCGCAGCAGAGCCCCGATCCAGCGCCTCGCCGACGTCGTCTCCGGCTGGTTCGTCCCGATCGTCGTGGTGATCGCGGGGGCGGCGTTCGTGGTGTGGTCCATGGTCGGGCCCGAGCCTCGGCTCGCGCACGCGCTCATCAACGCCGTCGCCGTGCTCATCATCGCCTGCCCGTGCGCGCTGGGGCTCGCGACGCCCATGTCGATCATGGTCGCCACCGGACGCGGGGCCTCGATGGGGGTGCTGTTCCGCAATGCCGAGGCGATCGAGACCCTTCGCAAGGTCGACACGCTGGTCGTGGACAAGACCGGCACGCTCACCGAGGGCAGGCCAAAGCTCGCGCGGATCATCGTCTCGGAGGGCTTCAGCGAGGAGATGGTGCTGCGACTCGCGGCGAGCCTCGAGCGAGGCAGCGAGCACCCGCTGGCCGAAGCGATCGTGGCGGGAGCCACCGAGCGATCGCTCGTGCTCGCGAACGCCGCCCATTTCCAGAGCGTGACCGGCAAGGGTGTCCACGGCATGGTCGAGAATCACCGCGTCGCACTGGGCAATCGCGTGTTCATGGACGATCTGGGCGTGGCGCTGGGCGATCACGCAGCGCTGGCCGACCCGATGCGCGAGGAAGGACAGACGGTGATGTTCGTGGCCGTCGATGGCCGGCTCGCGGGACTGATCGGCGTCGCCGATCCCGTCAAAGCGAGCACGCCCGAAGCGATCCGCAGCCTGCACGCGGAGAACATCCGAATCGTGATGCTGACCGGGGACAACCAGATCACCGCCGAGGCAGTCGCAAGACGCCTCGGGATCGATGACGTGATCGCCGATGTGCTCCCCGATCAGAAGGTGGAAGTCGTGCGCCGGCTCCAGTCGGGGGGGCGTTTCGTGGCGATGGCGGGCGATGGGATCAACGACGCGCCGGCGCTGGCGCAGGCGCAAGTGGGCATCGCCATGGGCACCGGCACCGACGTCGCCATGGAGAGCGCGTCGGTGACGCTCGTGAAGGGCGACCTGCGCGGCATCCTCCGGGCGCGCGAGCTGAGCCGGCACACCATGGCCAACATCCGGCAGAACCTGTTCTTCGCGTTCATCTACAACGCGCTCGGTGTTCCGATCGCCGCTGGCGTGTTGTACCCCGCGTTCGGGCTGCTGCTGAGCCCGATGATCGCCGCGGCGGCCATGAGCTTCAGCTCGGTGTCGGTGATCGCCAACTCGCTTCGGCTGCGCTCGAAGAGGATCGCATGAGACGCACGCTCGCACCGACCGGGTTCCTGGCACTGGCGGCGATGCTGGCGCTGGCGCCGCACGAGGCGCGGGCAGTGAGCCTCGAATCGGTTTGGCGCGAGGTGGCGACGGCCAATCCGACGCTGGCGAGTCGGCGTGCCCGCGTCGAGGCGATGCGCCATCGCGTGGCTCCCGCGGGTGCGTGGGCGTCGCCGATGGTCGAGATCGGCGCGCTCAACGTGCCCACCAACGGCCGGTTCGACATGGAACCGATGACCATGAAGATGCTCGGTGTGTCGCAGAGCGTGCCGGTGTTCGGGGCGAACCGGCTCCGGCGAAGCGCGGCCCAGGCGGCGGCGAGTGCCGAGTCCGCCGGCCTCGAGATGGCGAACGTGGAGCTGTTCGCCATGGCTTGGGCGGCCTACTCCGATGCCTATCACGCAGCACGGCTCGTCTCGGCGAGCCGCACGCACGAGATCGAGATGGCCCAACTGGTGCTGGCGGCCCGGGCCCGCTATCGGAGCAGCAGCGGTCGGCTCGACGATGTGCTGCGTGCCGAGGCCGAGCAGGCGAGGACGCTCTCGGATCGCGCGGCGTACGAAGGGGAGTGGTCGGGCGCTCAGGCACGCCTCGCCGCGCTCATGGGGCGCGCCTCGGCGCTGCTCGCCGACTCGCTCGAGGCGCTGCCCTCTGCTCCGGCGACCGGCGAGCTGACCGCCTATCTGGCCGCGGTGGACGAGCATCACCCGAGGCTGCGTGAGCTGCGCACGCAGCGCGACGGCTATCGACTCTCAGCGCGCGCCGCGCGCCGCATGGCGTGGCCCGACCTGCAGCTCGGCGTCTCCTACGGCATGCGCGAGCCCATCATGGGCGAGGCGCAGGACAACATGTGGTCAGCGATGCTCGGCTTCATGCTCCCGGTGTTCGCCGGACAACGCGAGTTCTCCGAGGCCGCTGAGATGGAGGCGATGGCGCGGGCCGCCGAGGCCGAGCTGCAGGCGGCGACACTCGACCTGCAGCAGCAGGCGCGCGCGCTGCATGCGCGCGCGCTCTCGGGCGCCCGCATGGTTTCGCTCCTCGCCGACACGGTCGTCACGACGCAGCGCCGCGCCGTCGCCGCCTCCTGGAGTGCCTATCAGGCGGGCGGCACCGACCTGTGGCGCGTGTTCGAAGCCACCCACGCGCTCTACGGCGAGGAAGTCGCGCTGATCCGCGCCCGGCAGGGCCTGGCACGCAGCGAGGCCAGCCTGCTCGCGGTCACCGCACGCGCCGAGCTGTTCGGACTCGCATTCCCACCGATCGAGAGGAGTGGTCCATGAACTCCCAGGATGACCGCACGCCGACCACGCCCGAGCCCTCGGCGTCTGAGCCGACGTCCGCGAAGAACGGCTCCCAGCAGCCACCTCCCGGAGCGCATGCGATGAACGTGTTCCGTTGGGCGCTGTTCGCCTTCCTCGTGGTGCTCGCCGCGGTCAGCATCGGCAGTTACGTGATGTCCAAGCGGCCGGCAACGGTCTCGAAGGCGGCGGCGGAGAACGTGATCTACCACTGCCCCATGCATCCCACCTACACGTCCGACAAGCCGGGGCAGTGCCCGATCTGCCACATGACGCTCGAACCGATCGCCGCTCCAGCGAGCGGCTCCGCGGCTGCTGCGAGCGATGTGGCGGGGCTGACGAGCGTGCAGATCAGCCCCGAGCGCATCCAGATGATCGGCGTCCGCACCGCCCGCGTGGAGCGTGGCGCGAGTGGCGGATCGCTCGACCTGGTGGGCTTCGTGACGCCCGATGAGTCGCGGCTCCGCCGAGTGCAGATCCGCGCCTCGGGCTGGATACACGAGCTGTTCGTCAACGAGACCGGCGCGCGCGTGACTGCGGGCCAACCGCTGATGTCGATCTACAGCCCGGAGTTGTTCCAGAGCGAGCAGGAGTACCTGATCCAGAAGCAGGGCCCGGGCGCGAATCTCGAGGCGGCTGCCGAACGCTTGCGCCTGCTCGGGATCCCCGACGAGGAGATCCGGCGGCTCGACCGGGAGGGCAAGGCGACCACCCAGCTGACGTTGCGATCCCCTGTCACTGGAACCGTGCTTGAACGCGGCGTGGTCCAGGGGCAGTTCGTGGGCGCCGACACGCCGCTGCTCACCGTGGCCGACCTATCGCGCGTATGGGTGTTGGCCGATGTGCACGAGATGGACATGTCGCGCGTGCGAGTCGGAGATGCCGCGCGCTTCACCACCGAGGGCCTGCCGGGGCGGAGCTTCGAGGGCCGCATCGAGTTCGTGTATCCGACGATCTCGAACGAGACCCGCACGCTCAAGGCGAGGCTCGCGCTCGCCAACCGGGGCAGCGTGCTGCGCCCCGGGATCTACGGGCGGGTGAGTGTGTCGGCCCGCGGCGCGAGCGCGCTGTCGGTGCCCGCCGAGGCGGTGATCCAGACGGGCGAGCACTCGTACGTGTTCCTCGCGCACGAAGGTGGCCGCTTCGAGCCACGCATGGTGTGGACGGGCGCGAGTCATGGCGAGCGCGTGCAGATCCTGAAGGGGATCGCCGAAGGGGACACGGTCGTCGCGAGCGCGTCGTTCCTGATCGACTCCGAGAGCCGGCTGAAGGCGGCCATCGCCGGCATGGGCGCAGCGCCCGGCGCCGGCCACGTGCACGGAGACGCCCCATGATCGGGCGGCTGATCGAGTACTGCGCCACTCACCGGGCCATCGTCTTCATCTTCACGGCATTCGTCGTCGCGGGCTCGCTGTTCGCCGTGCGCAACGTGCCGCTCGATGCGATCCCGGATCTCTCGGATCCGCAGGTCATCGTGTTCACCGAGTGGATGGGGCGGAGCCCCGACCTGGTCGAGGACCAGGTCACGTACCCGATCGTCTCGGCGCTGCTCGGCGCGCCGAAAGTGGAGGCGGTGCGCGGGCAGTCGATGTTCGGCATGAGCTTCATCTACGTGATCTTCGAGGAGGGTACCGACCTCTACTGGGCCCGCAGCCGCGTGCTCGAGTACATGAGCAGCATCCGCTCGCGGCTGCCACAGGGCGTCAATCCCGTGCTGGGGCCCGACGCCACATCAGTCGGGTGGGTGTTCCAATACGCGCTCGTCGACAAGTCGGGCCAGCACGACCTGTCCCAGCTGCGCACGTTCCAGGACTTCAATCTCCGCTACCAGCTGGCGAGCGTGCCCGGCGTGGCCGAGGTGGCCTCGGTCGGCGGTTACCAGAAGCAGTACCAGGTCGAGATCGACCCGCAGAAGCTGCATGCCTACGGCCTCGCGCTCTCCGACGTGACGAGCGCCATCCGGCGGAGCAACTCCGAGGTCGGCGGCCGCGTGATCGAGATGTCGGGCCGGGAGTACTTCGTGCGCGGCCGCGGCTACATCGAGAACCTCGAGGACCTGCGTCAGGTCGCACTCGGCGTCGATCGCCGCACGGGCACGCCCATCCGCGTCGGCGACGTGGGACGGGCCGCGTTCGGCCCCGACATCCGCCGCGGCGTCTCGGAGCTGGACGGTGAGGGCGAGGCGGTGGGCGGCACCATCGTGATGCGCTACGGCGAGAACGCGCTGCACGTGATCGAGCGAGTGAAGCAACGCATCGCCGAGCTGCGGCCCACATTCCCGCCCGGCGTCGAGCTGAAGGTGGTCTACGACCGCTCGGACCTGATCCACCGCGCCATCGAGACGCTGCGCCACACGCTGATCGAGGAAGCGGTGGTGGTGAGCCTGATCATCCTGATCTTCCTGCTGCACGTGCGCAGTGCGCTCGTGCCTGTGTTGTCGCTGCCGGTGGCGGTGGGGCTGGCCTTCGTGCCGATGTACTTCTTCGGCATCAACTCCAACATCATGAGCCTGGGCGGTATCGCGATCGCCATCGGTGCCATGGTGGATGCCGCGATCGTGCTGGTGGAGAACGCGCACAAACACCTGGAGAGCGCCCCCGAGGGAGCGGATCGCACGCGGGTGCTGATCGACGCGGCCAAGGAGGTGGGGCCCCCGATCTTCTTCTCGCTGCTGATCATCACCGTGGCGTTCCTGCCGATCTTCGGTCTCAACGGTCAGGCGGGACGACTGTTCAAGCCGCTCGCGTTCACCAAGACCTTCGCCATGGGATTCGCTGCCCTCGTCTCGGTCACGCTCGCACCCGCACTCATGGTGCTGTTCATCCGCGGACGCATCCGCCACGAGAAGGACCATCCCATCTCACGCGTGCTGATCGCGATCTACCGGCCCTTCGCATGGGTCGCGCTCATGAATCCGAAGACCACGATCGCGATCGGCCTCGCCGCCGTGCTCGCCACCGTCCCGATGGCGATGCGGCTCGGCAACGAGTTCATGCCGCCGCTCAACGAGGGCGATGTGCTCTACATGCCGACCACCTTCCCCAACATCTCGATCGAGGAGGCCAAGCGCTATCTTCAGGTCCAGGACCGGCTGATCCGCTCGGTGCCCGAGGTGGCGTCGGTGTTCGGCAAGGCGGGCCGCTCGGAGTCGCCCACCGATCCCGCGCCGCTCTCGATGGTGGAGACCGTGGTGCGGCTGAAGCCGAAGGAGGAGTGGCGCACGATCGAGGACCGGCGCTGGTACTCCGGCTGGGCCCCGGGCTGGCTCAAGCCGGTGTTCCGGCCGTTCTGGCCCGATCGTCACCGGCTCACCTGGAAGGAGCTGACGGCGGAGCTCGACGAGAAGGTGAAGATGCCCGGGTGGACGAACGCGTGGACCATGCCCATCAAGACGCGCATCGACATGCTCTCGACCGGCATCCGCACGCCGATCGGCGTCAAGGTGTTCGGCGCCAGCCTCGACACGGTGGAGCGCATCGGCATGGACCTCGAGCGCGTGATCACCACGGTGCCCAATACGCGCAGTGTGTACTCCGATCGCAGCACCGGGGGTTCGTACATCGACATCATCCCGGATCGCCGGGCGCTCGCGCGCCATGGTCTGACCGTGGGCGATCTGCAGGACGTGATCGAGGCCGCGGTCGGCGGGCAGCCGATCGGCGAGACCGTCGAGGGCCGCAACCGATTCACCATCAGCGTGCGCTACCCGCGCGAGCTGCGGCAGGACCTGGACCAGCTGCGGCGCGTGCTGGTGCCGCTTCGTCGCTCGGGGCCCGCCACGGGCATGGGCGGCGGCATGAGCGCGAACCCGGGCGGAGCGCCGCCGATGCTGGCGTCCGCAGGACTCTCGGATGCGGGCGGCGATCCACTGGCCGTGGCCATGGGCAGCTCGACGGGCGGCAGCACTCGCCAGGATCCATCGATGCCCTCGGCTGGTTCGGGTGAGGGCATGGGCAGCGCGGGCGGCATGAGTGGGGGAGGCATGCGCGGCGGCGGCCAGGGCAACACGCTTCCGCCTGGACCCGGCGCCTCGGCATCCACACCGTTCTGGCCCGAGCCGGGCACCGCGCACGTGCCGCTCGGCCAGTTGGCCGAAGTGCGAGTGGCCTCGGGCCCGCCCATGATCCGCGACGAGAACGGCATGCTCGCCGGCTACGTGTACGTGGACATGGACCCGGCCAAGGTGGACATCGGCTCGTACGTGGATCAGGCGAAGCGGGCGGTGGACGCGCAGGTGCGGATGCCATCGGGATACTCGCTCAAGTGGACCGGGCAGTACGAGTTGCTCCAGCAGATGCAGTCGCGAATGCGGTTCCTCGTGCCGCTCACGCTGGTGATCGTGCTGCTGCTGCTCTACATGACCTTCGGCAGCCTGAGCCAGGCGCTCATCGTGCTCGCGTCGGTTCCGTTCGCGCTGGTCGGCAGCGTGTGGTTGCTGGCGATCCTGCAGTACAACCTCTCGACCGCGGTCTGGGTGGGGATCATCGCGCTCGTCGGCTTGGCGGCCCAGACGGGCGTGGTCATGGTGATCTACTGCGACAGCGCCTACCACAAGTTCAAGGCAGCGGGTCGCATCCGCGATCTGAACGACATCATCGAAGCCACGCTCGAGGGTTCCGTGCAGCGCGTGCGCCCCAAGATCATGACCGTGGCGACGACCATGATCGGCCTGCTGCCCCTGCTGTGGTCGCAGGGCGCCGGTGCGGATGTCATGAAGCGCGTGGCGGCGCCCATGGTGGGCGGGCTCTTCACCTCGGCGTTCCTGACGCTGGAGATCATCCCGGTGGTCTACGCCTACTGGCGATTCTCGCAGTTGCGGCGTGAGCAGAGGGAGCGGTTGAAGGCGGCGTGAGCGGCGGCAAGGGGCCGAGGAAGGGCCCTGAAATCAGTCCTTGCCCATCTACTGCACACCTGTGTAGTATGCGGCCCAGAAGGCAAGGCGACCGCGCCCGCCGCGGCCCCCACGAGATCACGACGCCCCTGCGAAGGAGACGCAGTCATGAGCTACTCCCAGCCTAACGCCAGCACGCCCAAGGAACGGACGAAGGCGCTGGACCTCGCCCTGCAGCAGATCGAGAAGCAGTTCGGCAAGGGCTCCATCATGAAACTGGGCGATGAGGGCCGGCCCACCGAGTTCGACATCATCCCGACCGGCTCGGTCGGGCTCGACATGGCCCTCGGCGTCGGCGGCGTGCCGCGCGGCCGCATCGTCGAGATCTACGGACCGGAGTCCTCCGGCAAGACGACGCTCGCGCTCACCATCATCGCCAATGCCCAGAAGCTGGGCGGCGCCGCGGTGTTCATCGACGCCGAGCACGCGCTCGATGCCACCTACGCCCAGAAGCTCGGCGTCGACATCGCCAATCTGCACGTCGCCCAGCCGGACACGGGCGAAGAGGCGCTCGAGATCTGCGACACGCTCGTGCGCTCGGGTGCGGTCGACATCGTGGTCATCGACTCCGTCGCGGCCCTCGTGCCGCGCGCCGAGATCGAGGGCGAGATGGGTGATTCGCACGTCGGTCTGCAGGCGCGCCTCATGTCACAGGCGCTCCGCAAGCTCACGGGCTCGATCAACAAGAGCAACACCTGCGTGATCTTCATCAACCAGATCCGCATGCAGATCGGCGTCATGTTCGGCAATCCCGAGACCACCGCCGGTGGCCGTGCGCTCAAGTTCTACGCCTCGGTGCGCATGGACATCCGCCGCATCCAGACCCTCAAGGAGGGCGACACGGCGGTCGGCAATCGCACCAAGGTGAAGGTGGTCAAGAACAAGGTCGCCGCTCCGTTCCGCGAGGCCGAGTTCGACATCATCTACAACCAGGGCATCTCACGTGAGGGCGAACTGCTCGACTTCGGCGTCGAGAAGAACGTTGTCACCAAGGCCGGCACCTGGTTCAGCTTCGGCGAGGAGCGGTTGGGACAGGGGCGCGAGAACAGCCGCATGTTCCTCCGCGAGCACACCGACGTCCGCCAGAAGGTCGAGGCCAAGCTGTTCCCGCTCCTCGGCCTCAAGGTCCCGGGAGCCCCGGCCACGCCGAGCACCAACGGCGCGGCGAGCGAGAGCGCCAAGATCGCGGTGGCGGCGGGCGCCTCGGCGGCGGAACGGCGGCGGTAGAGGTTCGAGTGCACATCACACGCTTCACTTGCGCAGAGGGCGCGCCCCGAACCGGGCGCGCCCTCGCGCGCGTTCGGAGGAGACCGCATGGCCTGGGGTAAGCGCGTGCGTCCCGCCGAGGGCGAGGCCAACGACGATCCCGTCGCCACGCGCGAAGCGGCGCTCAAGCTGCTCGATCGCACCCGTCGCACGCGCAGCGATCTCACGCAGCGCCTGCGCGACAAGGGTTTCGCCGCCTCGGCGATCGAACCGGTGCTCGATCGGCTCACCGAAGTCGGGCTCGTCGATGACACCGAGTACGCACGCGCCTATCTCGCTGGCCGCTGGGGCCGACGCCCGGCCGGGCTCCGTCGATTGCAGCAGGAGCTGCGCGGCAAGGGTGTTGGCGACGAGGCGGTCGAGGCGGCGCGGCAGACGCTCGAGCAGATGGGACAGGCGGGCGACGACCGTGCCGCCGCCTCCAAGTTGGTGGCGCAGGCCGCGCGGCGATACGCCTCGCTCGAGCCGAGGGTCCGCCAGCAGCGCCTCTACGCGCTCCTCATGAGGCGCGGGTTCGACCGCGACACCATCCAGGCGGCGTTGGCGCTGCAGGAGGCGGAAGCGGGGGAGTGAGCGAGGGCCACTGACACGCATGCGCGCGAGAAGCCTCTCGCTTAGTGCGCCCGCTCGCCGAAGCGGCTACATTGCCCCGGAACCCGACGCGAAACGCGGCTCGTGGACGCCCTCGCGTGCGCTCGGGCCCGACCCTTGCCAGCCGGAGAGCGGATGTCGTCCCCGACCACACTTCGCACAGGCGCCGAGCTTCGCCGCGCCTTCCTCGACTTCTTCGTGCAGCGCGGCCATGCCGAGGTGCCGTCCTCGCCCTTGGTGCCGCACGGCGATCCCACGCTCATGTTCACGACCGCCGGCATGGTGCAGTTCAAGCCCTATTACTCGGCGACGGGCGACGTGCCTTACACGCGCGCCGCGTCGGTGCAGAAGTGCCTGCGCCTGACCGATCTCGACAACGTCGGCCTGACGCCACGGCACGACACGTTCTTCGAGATGCTGGGCAACTTCTCGTTCGGGAGCAGGCCCAAGGGCGCTTACTTCAAAGAAGAGGCGACCGAGATGGCGTGGACGTTCGTGACCAGGACCCTCGGACTGCCGCGCGAGCGGGTCTACATCAGCATCTTCGAGGGTGAGGGCGCGCTGCCGCGTGACGACGAGGCGGCCGAGCTCTGGAAGAAGCTGGGCGTCGCGCCGGATCACATCGTGGCACTCGGCCGGAAGGACAACTTCTGGGGGCCGGCGGGCGGCGCGGGCGCTTGTGGGCCGTGCAGCGAGCTGTACTTCGACCTCGGCGAGAAGCGTCCCGATTATCTACCAGATGGCGTGTTCTGGGGTGAGAGCCCGGGCGATCCGGGTGATCGGTTCATGGAGTTCTGGAACCTGGTCTTCCCGCAGTTCGACGCCCAACCGGGTGGCTCCCTCGAGCCGCTGCCGAACCCGGGCATCGACACCGGCATGGGCATCGAGCGCCTCGCGCTGATCATGCAGGGCAAGAACACCATCTTCGAGACCGATCTGTTCGCGCCCCTGGTCGACTCGGTGCTCGGCCGCGCGCGCCTGACCGACGCCAATCGCAAGGTGGCGACACGCGACGCGCGCATCATCGCCGATCACGTGCGCGCACTGGCGTTCGCGATCGCCGAGGGAGCATTGCCCGGCAATGAGGGCGCGGGCTACGTGCTGCGCCGCTTGCTCCGACGCGCCGTCACGCGCGGCCGCTCCACTCAGGGCCTCGCGCTCACCGACGCCTTCCTGGCGGATGCCGCCTCGCGCGCGATCGCGATCTTCGGGGGTCACTATCGCGAGCTCGATCAGCAGCGAGAGCGTGTCCTGCGCGTGCTCGAGCAGGAGGAGTCGGGCTTCGCTCAGACCTACGAGGCCGGCATGACGCGGCTCGAGGAGCTGCTTGCCAAGAGCGGCAAGGGCATCGCGGGCGAGGACGCGTTCGCGCTGCATGACACGTTCGGATTCCCGATCGAGCTCACCGAGGAGATCGCCGCCTCGCGCGATCGCGAGGTGGACCGCGACGGATTCGAGAAGGCGATGGACGCGCAGCGTGAGCGCGCGCGCGCCGCGAGCAAGTTCGGCAAGGATGCCTCGGGCGAGCGGCTGCCGTGGACGGTCGTGCAGACCGGCAAGGACTCGGAGTTCATCGGCTACACGCAAGCCTCGGCCGACGGCCTGCGCGTGATGCGCTGGCGCGCACGCGGCGAGGAGTCCGAACTCGTGCTCGATCGCACGCCGTGCTACGCCGAGTCGGGCGGGCAGGTCTCCGATCGCGGCATGCTCATCACCTCGGAGGTGCGCGCCGAGCTGACGGCCGTGTTCCGCGAGGACGATGCCATCGTCCATCGCGTGCGTTTCGTGAGTGGCGACCGGGCGGCCTTGCTGGCGGGCGCCAAGACGGCCACGCTGAGCGCCATCGTCGATCCAACTCATCGCACGCCGACCGCGAGGCACCATACGGCGACGCACCTGCTGCACGCGGCGCTTCGCAAGGTGCTGGGCGAGCATGTGCATCAGGCGGGCTCGCTGGTCTCGCCCGAGCGGTTGCGCTTCGACTACAGCCACTTCGAGTCGCCGCACCGAGACCAGCTCGACGCCATCGCCGAGCGCGTCAACACGTGGGTACTGGCGGATCGCGACGTGAGCACGGCGACGCTGTCGATCGAGGCGGCCAAGGCACAGGGCGCGATGGCGCTGTTCGGCGAGAAGTACGGCGCCGAGGTGCGCATGGTGACCGTGGACGGGGTGGACGACGCGCACATCGAGCCGAGCCGTGAGCTGTGCGGCGGCACGCACGTGCGACGAACCGGTGAGATCGGCGCGTTCACGCTGGTCTCCGAGGCGAGCATCGCCAGCGGCGTGCGCCGGATCGAGGCGCTGTGCGGCCGCGAAGCGCTCGCGCATCTCGAGCGGCAGCAGGCCGTGCTGCACGAGGCGGCGCAGGCGCTGCAGAGCCCGCCCGAAGCCGTGCCGGCCCAGATCGACAAGCTCAAGGCCGATCTGGCGAAGCTGCGCAAGTCGATCGCCGAGAGCGCCAAGCAGGGGCTCGAGGGCGAGTTCACGCAGTTGGCGCAGCAGGCGACCGTGGGGTCCAAGGGCAAGTGGCTGGTCGCCGAGTTGGCGAGCGGCGCCGATGCCAATGCGGCTCGCGAGGCGGCCGACAAGCTGCGCGGGACGCTCGGGACCGGTGCGGCCGTGCTCGCGATCGCCGGAGATGGCAAGCTGACGTTCCTGGCGGCGGTCACGGATGATCTCGTGGCCTCCAAGACGCTGCGCGCCGACGAACTCGTGCGAGCGGTGGCCAAGGTCACCGGTGGCTCCGGGGGCGGCAAGCCGCACCTGGCCCTGGCTGGTGGCAAAGATCTCTCGAAGCTCTCGGACGCGCTCGCCGAGGCGCGGCGTCTGCTCACGGACGCGCTCGGCGCTTGAACAGGGAAGCCTTCCCGAGCGCCGCGTTGCGTGCGGCGGACTCGAGAAGCGGTTCGTTCTTCCGACGACGGAGGATGTGGTGAAGGCTCTCGTCCTGGCTGGGGGGCGCGGCACGCGTCTGCGGCCCATCACGCACACGCGCGCCAAGCAGTTGGTGCCAGTCGCCAACAAGCCCGTGCTCTTCTATGGCCTCGAGGCCATCGCGGCCGCCGGGATCCGTGAGGTCGGCATCATCGTCAGCGATCCGCGCGAACTGCTGCAGCCCGATCATCGCACCGGCGAGCTGGTCACCGTGCTCGTCAACTCGCAGGCCGAGATCCGCGCCGCGGTCGGCGATGGCTCCGCGCTCGGGCTCAAGGTCACGTACATCGAGCAGGAGGCGCCGCTCGGGCTGGCGCATGCGGTCAAGATCTCCGAGGAGTTCATGGCGGGCGACTCGTTCGTCATGTACTTGGGGGACAACCTCATCAAAGACGGCGTGACGCCGTTCGTCCGGGAGTTCGAGGCCGAGAAGCCCGACGCCCAGATCCTGCTCGCCAAGGTGGCGCGGCCGTGGGAGTTCGGCGTCGCCGAGCTCGAGGGCGAGCACGTGGTGCGGCTCGAGGAGAAGCCCAAGAATCCCAAGAGCGACCTGGCGCTGGTCGGCGTCTATCTGTTCACCTCGTCGATCTTCGACGCCGTGCGTGCGATCGAACCCTCGCCTCGAGGCGAGCTCGAGATCACCGACGCGATCCAGCACCTGATCACGGCGAAGAAGATGGTCCGCTCGCACATCATCCGCGGCTGGTGGAAGGACACCGGGCGTGTCGAGGACCTGCTCGAGGCCAACCGCATCGTGCTGGCCGACCTGCAGACGCGCATCGACGGCAGCGTCGATGACGCGACCGTGATCGAGGGACCGGTCCACATCGGCGCCGGCAGCGTTGTGGAACGCTCCCACCTGCGCGGGCCGCTGGTGATCGGTGCTGGCGCGCGCATCTCGGATGCGTATGTCGGACCGTTCAGTGCGATCGGCGATGGCGTGACGCTGGCCAAGGCCGAGATCGAGCATTCGATCGTGCTCGATCGCAGCGAGATCCGCTGCATTCCGCAGCGCATCGAGTCGAGTCTGATCGGTCGTGACGTGGTGGTGACGGCCACCGACATCCGCCCGAGGGCGCACCGACTGATGCTCGGCGACTCGAGCCGAGTCGAGCTGTCGTGAGGATCCTGGTCACGGGTGCGGGCGGCATGCTGGCGCGTTCGCTCGTGCCGGTGTTCGAGTCGCGCGGCAATGCCGTGACCGCGCTCACGCGTGCCGAACTCGATGTGACGCGCTGCGAGGATGTGCGCCGCGCCGTGCGCGACACGGCCCCCGACTGGGTCGTGCATCTGGCCGCCTTCACCGATGTCGATGGCTGTGAGCGCGAACCCGACCGCGCCTTCGTCGTCAACGGCCTCGGCGCGCGCAATGCCGCAATGGCGGCGTTCGAAGTGGGAGCCGGCGTGCTGGCGCTCTCGAGCGACTACGTGTTCGATGGCCGCGTCCGCGAGCCGAGGCGCGAGCACGACATGATCGGACCGCTCTCGCAGTACGGACGCTCCAAGCTGGCCGGCGAGCGAGGCGCGCGCGAGGTGAACCCGCGGCACATCATCGCCCGCACGTCGTGGCTCTATGGCGCGGGCGGCCGCAACTTCGTCGACACGATCCTCGCGCGCGCCAAGAGTGGGGAACCGCTCTCGGTCGTGGACGATCAGCGCGGATCGCCGACCTGGACGGGCGATCTGTCGGTGGCACTGGCCGACCTGATGGATCGAGGCGAGTACGGCACCTACCACGTCACCAACAGCGGCGACTGCACGTGGCACGAGTTCGCCGAGGCCATCTGCCGCGAGGCCGGTGTCTCGGCCGAGATCCGGCGCATCACCAGCGAGGAGTTGGCGCGTCCCGCAAGACGCCCCGCCTATTCGGTGCTCTCCTCGATTTGGTTCGAACATGTGAGCGGGCGTCGTATGCCGCATTGGCAGGACGCTCTCGCACGCTATCTGCGACAGTCGAATACGACGAGAGGGGGAACCTGATGGCCGTACGCAAGCCAAGGGAGTTGCAGGGTGAGAAGATGGCGAAACAGGCGCTGCTCGAGTCCGCCGATGCGGTCGCGCGTGTGGCGCGCACCAACGTCCGGGCGGTCGCTGCTGCGGCCGAGGCGATGACGACCTGCTTCGCCGAAGGTGGCACCGTCTACTTCTGCGGCAATGGGGGCAGCGCGGCCGACGCGCAGCACTTGGCCGCTGAACTGGCCGGCCGCTACTTCCTCGATCGGCCACCGCTCGCGGCGGTCGCGCTCACGACGAACTCCTCATCGCTGACCGCCATCGGCAACGACTTCGGCTATGACGAGGTGTTCGCGCGGCAGTTGGAGGGGCTCGGCGGCCCCGGCGACATTCTCGTGGCGATCACGACGAGTGGTCGTTCGGAGAGCATCGCGCGTGCCGTGGAGACCGCACATGCGCTCGGCATCGTCGTCATCGGCATGACGGGGAGCCAGGGCCTGGCGTTCGCCGCCGAGTGCGACCTGGCGTTGATCACGCCGCACGCCACGACGCCGCGCATCCAGGAGGGCCACATCGTGATGGGGCATGCCGTCTGTCAGATCGTCGAGCATGCCCTATTCGGTGCGCCGGAGGCGGCCAAGCGGAAGAAGGCGGTGGCGAAGGTCTCTCGCAGCGACTCGGACAAGCGGTTGGCGATCCGTCCTTCTCGCGCCGCGGTCAGTCGCGCTTCGGCCACGCGCCGCTCGGGAGCGAAGAGGCCCGCGCGGTGATCGGCGCACTCATCAAGGCCCTGCGGCCCAAGCAGTGGACCAAGAACCTGCTCGTGTTCGCAGGTGTCATCTTCTCGCAGCACCTGACCGAGGGGCCGCTGCTGCTGCGAGCGGCGATCGGATTCCTCGCGTTCTCGCTGCTCTCGGGCTCGGTCTATCTCCTCAACGACCTGCTCGATGTCGAGGCGGACCGCCAGCACCCGAAGAAGCGATTCCGTCCGATCGCATCGGGCCGCCTCCCGATAACAGCGGCATGGATCGCGCTGCCCATCGTGGCGTCGCTCGCCGGAGTGCTGTCGTGGTGGCTCGGAACGGGCTTCTGCGTCGTTCTCGGGATCTACCTGGCGAGCAACGTGCTCTACAGCTATCGGCTCAAGCATCAGGTGATCCTCGATGTGTTCTTCATCGCCAACGGCTTCGTGCTCCGTGCCATCGCCGGCGTCGAACTGCTGAAGCCCGTCGCGCCCGAGACGCAGCTCTCCCCGTGGCTGCTCGTCTGCACCTTCTTCGGTGCGCTCTTCCTGGCGGTGAGCAAGCGCCGCCGCGAACTGCTCAATGCCGGCAGCCACGCGACCGACCAACGCGCCGTGCTGCAGGTGTATACGCCCGAACTGCTCGACGTGATGCTCACCGTCTCGGCCACTTCGACCCTCATGGCCTATGCGCTCTACACGATCTGGCCGGCGACCGTCGCCAAGTTCGGGACCGAGGCGCTGCTGCTCACGGTTCCGTTCGTCGCCTACGGTGTGTTCCGCTATCTCCACTTGGTTCGGGTGTCCGAGTTGAGCGAAGACCCCTCGCAGGTGCTGCTCTCCGACCGCCCGATCCAGGCCACGGTGATGTTGTTCCTCGCCACGGTCGCCTGGGTGCTCTACCTGTCCCGATGAGCCTGCCGCGCCGTGTGGTGGTCGAGGCGCGAGCCAAGCTGAACCTCGCGTTGGCGGTGGGACCTCGCCGAGCCGATGACTTCCACGATCTCGTGACCGTGTTCCAGTCGATCGACCTGGCGGACACGCTGACGGCCGAGCGGACGAGGGGACGCTTCTCGCTGATGCTGCGCCACGAGGAGGCCGCCATCCATGGCGCGCAGCGTCGTTCGGCGCGCACACGCGTTCCGGCGGGTGAGGAGAACCTCGTGCTGCGGGCAGGTCGGCTCGTGACCGAACGACTGTCGCTTCGAGGCGGAGTGCGGTTCACCCTCACCAAACGGATCCCGGCCGAGGGCGGGCTCGGAGGAGGGAGCGCCGACGCGGCCGCAGCAATCGCCGCCGTGCTCAAGCTGCACGCGAGGCGTCTCTCGATGGAGAATAAGCTCGCGCTCGCCGCCGAACTCGGATCGGATGTTCCCTTCAGCGTGTTCGGCGGTACTGCGCTTGGAGAAGGGCGCGGAGAACGACTCACTCGTCTCTCGTTGACGCAGCACTTCCGAGCGATCCTCGCGGTGCCGGACTGGCGCGTCTCCACCGCCGAGGCGTTTCGACGGATAGACCGTTCAAGATACATCTTGACACACTGGGGACATGCCCGCAGATTCGGCACGACCATTCGCGGACGCGGAGTCATCTCTCCGCGTACCACGGTCCTGGGCAACACGTTCCAGCAGGTGCTGGGTGTGCATCAGGACGCCTTCGAGTCCCTCTGCGGCAGGATGCGCGCTGCGGGACTGAGCACGCCTCGACTCACCGGGAGTGGGTCCGGAGTGTTCGCGTTGGTTCGAGAAGGAGATTCGATCCTCGAAGTCGCAGGCCGCTTCTCGGGGACCGAGCCGCTGTACGCGGTGAGATCGACGAGTACGGGACTGCGCCTTCACACGCAGCCGTGATCCGAGCGGAGGGCATGGAAGCAGGTACGCTCGCGTTCACGCATCCCGCCGTGCATACGTGCGGTAACGAGCCAGCAACCCCTCATGGATGGCTCCGAGGTGAGATCCGCGATGATCGAGATCACCGAGGTACGGGTTTCGCTGAGGAATGACGAAAAGCTCAAAGCCTTCGTCAGCATCACGCTGAACGGATCGTTCGTCGTTCGGGGACTCAAGGTCATTCGGGGCAATAGCGGTCTGTTCGTCGCGATGCCGAGCCGTAAGCGGCCCGACGGGCAGCATCAGGACTTGGCTCACCCCATCAACGATCCCACCCGCCGCTACCTGACCGATATCGTGATGGCCGAGTACGCGCGGGAGTTGGCGAACCCGTCGTCACAGAACCACTCCGAGCCGCAGCAGGAATCGCACAGCTACGATTGACCTGATTCGCGTCACTTTTCGGCTCGTCCAGCCCCCGCTGGGCGGGCCGCGTGCGTTTTCAGGTCCTCCTGACGTTCCCCTGCTGCTGGGCCCCGAGTGGCCCGCCCCGCGCCGCGATCCTCGCGTTCTCGCCGGGATGTGATTCGCAGGGGAGGACCCCATGTCACGCAGCTTCGGATTCCTGTCCGTACTCGTCCTTGTGCTGTTCGCCGCACCCGCTCCGGCCCAGTCGCCCTCGACCATGAGCTATCAGGGCGTGCTCACCATGCCCGGCGGCACGCTCGTCCCTGACGGGGACTACGCCATCAGCTTCCGGCTCTTCGACGTCGCCGTGGCCGGAGCGCCCCTGTGGAGCGAGTCGTACGCAACGGTCAGCGTGAAGTCGGGCGTGTTCAGCGTGCTGCTCGGCTCGACGACACCGCTGGCGATCACGTTCGACAAGCCGCTCTGGCTCGGCATCCAGGTCGGCGCCGAGCCCGAGATGGCGCCACGCGTGGCGCTCGCCTCCTCGCCCTACTCGATGGGGCTCCGGCTGCCGTTCGAAGGGACGCAGTCGAGCACGTCGGCTTCGTTCACCGTGCGCAATGGCGATCTGGCCTCGCCCGCGCTCAGCGTGGACCACATCCTGGACCTCGGGACCACGGCGAACGAGGGGTTCCTGCGCGTCATGAAGGGCGGCGGACTCACGGGTGCCGGACTGACACTCGATGACTTCGGCGGCGTCGGCGGCGGTCAGATGCTCGGCTTCAACGGCGTCGGCAATCCGACCTACGCGCTCCAGCCGGACGCAAACGGCACCGGTGGGTACTTCTCCGTCCGACGCAGTGCGATCGGCACGGGGTTCTCCGTGGATGGGAACTACAACAACACCGGGGACCCTCGCATCTGGTTCGACGGCAGCACGAACGACTGCGTGTTCAACATGAACCTCACGGGCGACGACTCCGTCGTGCTGCCCACCGGCGCGATCGCCAAGACCGAGATCGCCGACGAGGCGGGCATCGCCAGCATCGATGAGAGCGTGTCCCAGAGCTTGACCGGCGGCATCAGCACGATCCTGACGCGTACGATCACCGTGCCGGAAGCGGGCTTCGTCGTCGCGATCGGTTCGTTCACCGCCGAGATGGGGCACACCTCCGGAGTCGGGTCGCGTGTCATCGGAGGCGTCAACATGGATCAGAACCTCTCCTTCAGCAGCATCACCCGGGTGCCGTGGATCGAGGCGAACGCACCCACCGGTCTCTACATGATCCCGCTCTCGGTCAACGAGGTGTTCTCGGTCACGGCCGGCACGCACACGTTCTATCTGCTCGGCCAGGAGGTCTCGACCGTGGGGTCCGCCGTCGATGGCTCGCTCACGCTGATGTACTTCTCGAGCAGCTACGGCTCGGTGAGCAAGGCCGGCGCGCTCGCCTCGCAGCCGGGCGAGGAGTCCAAGCGCGGCCCCCTCTCGGACGCGGAGATCTCGAGCGAGCAGGCCGAGCACCAGCGCGATCGGCTGGATCGCATCCAGCGTGAGCTCGAGTCGATGCGGGCGGCGATGCCGCAGGCGGAAGACAATGCGCCGCGCCGCTGAGGTCGTGGGGGTTCTGGCGATGGCGGCCGCGGCCGCCTTGGCGGCGGTGACCTCGTGCTCCGGCCCGGCGCTCGCCCAGGCGTCGCTCGCGCGGCAGGTGGCGGCGAACGGGGGTGGGGCGGTGAGCAGCCCTTCTTTCGTCCTTCAGGGGACGATCGGCCAGGCGGTCGTCGGAGCAAGTGCCGGCGTGACCCAGTCGCTCGGACACGGCTTCTGGGTGCGAGGCGGAGCGGCCGTTCTGGACGTGGACGACCCACCCGGCCCCGGCAGGCCGAACCTGCCGAGGACGCTGGCGTTGGGGCCCGCAACGCCGAATCCCGTCCGGTCCAGCACGCGCTTCCGCCTGGCACTCCCGAGTCCGGCCCGTATCCGATTCGGCCTGTTCGACTTACAGGGTCGCCCTGCCGGGGATCTGGTCGAGCGCGATCTCGAAGCCGGCTGGCACGATCTGGTCTGGGCGCCGCCCCAGTCGGGGGCCGGACGCCCCGGCGTCCTGTTCGCCTCGCTCGAGGTGGACGGCCGACGCGTGTCGGTTCAGCGGGTGGTCGTCACGCCCTGAGGGGCCCCGCCTCGCCGCGGGGATCGGGCCGGTCCGAGCGGGCCGGCCCGATTCCATGGGGGGGTCGGTTTGACCCAACCTCCCTCATCCCATTACCTTGCCCCCGTAGTCTCTCTTCCGTGGCCAGCAGCTTCCATCCCGCGCGGCCCAAAGGCCGAACGGTCCGAGACGGATCCCCGTTCGTTGGTGGGGCGTGGCCAAGTGGTAAGGCACGAGACTTTGGCTCTCGCATTCGGAGGTTCGAATCCTCCCGCCCCAGCCAACGAACGGGGAGGGTGGTGACGGACTCCCGGGTGCACCAAGACATCCTCTGCGCCCATCGCAGAGCATGTGCGGAGCCGTTCCATCTGCTTGGGGAGCAGGCGGGGCCTTCCGCGCGTGAGTTCACCCGTCCATCCGCGCTGTTCCGGGAGGTCTCGTTTTGGATCCGTGCCGCATCTTCGCCGGCAATGCCAGCAAGCGACTGGCCCAGGCCATCTGCGAGAAGTTGCGCGTCCCGCTGGGTGATGTCGAGACCTCGCGATTCGAGGATGGCGAGGTCTCGGTCCGCTTCAACGAGAACATCCGCGGCAGCGACGTGTTCATCGTGCAGTCGACGAACGCGCCCGCGGATCATCTGATGGAGTTGCTCGTCATGCTCGACGCCGCCAAGCGAGCGTCGGCGAGGCGAGTCACCGCCGTGATCCCGTACTTCGGCTATGCACGCCAGGATCGCAAGGACCAGCCGCGCGCCCCGATCACCGCCAAGCTCGTCGCCAATGTCATCACCGTGGCTGGCGCCGATCGCGCGCTGACGATGGACCTGCACAGCGCGCAGATCCAGGGCTTCTTCGACATCCCGCTCGACCATCTCTACTCGGCTCCGGTGCTCATCGAGCACTTCGCCCAGCTCGGCCTGCCCGACCTCACCGTGGTCGCTCCGGACATCGGCAGCGTCAAGATGGCGCGCGCCTACGCCAAGCGGCTGGGTGCCGATCTCGCGCTCGTCGACAAGCGCCGCCCGAAGGCGGACTCGGTCGAGATCATGAACATCATCGGTGATGTCGAGGGCCGTAACGTGGTGATGTTCGACGACCTCGTCACGACCGCCCGCACGCTGTGCCAGGCCGCCAAGGCGCTCAAGCACCGAGGCGCCAACGAGATCTACGCCGGTGTCACGCACGGCGTGTTCTGCCCGGGCTCACTCGAGCGCATCGCCGAGTCGCCCATCAAGGAAGTCGTGGTCACCGACACGCTGCAGCACGAGCCCGGCACGCTGAGCGACAAGGTGCGGGTGCGGTCGGTGAGCGGACTGCTCGCCGAGGCGGTGCAGCGCATCCACGAGGAACGATCCCTGAGTTCGCTGTTCGTCTGATTCATTTTTCTCACACGGGCGGCTCGGCCGCTCGAAGCAACGATCCTGAGGAGGAGAGGTCATGGCAGTCATCCAGATGAAGGGCGAGCGCCGCGCCGGAATCGGCAAGGGCTTCGCTCGCAGGACGCGCGCAGCGGGCAACATCCCCGGCGTGCTCTACGGACACGGCGAGGCGCCGCAGGCCGTCGCGGTGGTATCGCGGGAGTTCTCGAGTGCGATGCGCGCCAACAAGGGCAGCAACGCCATCGTGTCGCTCAACCTCGGCGATGCCGAGGTCACGGCGCTTGTGCGCGCAGTGCAGCTCGACCCGGTCAGTCACCGTGTCCTGCACATCGATTTCCAGCACGTGTCGCTCACCGAGACGATCCACGTCGAGGTGCAGGTGCACCTGATCGGATTACCGATCGGCGTCAAGGACGGTGGCGGAATCCTCGAGGCGATCACGCGCGAGCTGATGATCCGCTGTCTGCCGACCAACATCCCGACCTCGGTGGACGTCGATGTGACGAGCCTCGAGGTCGGTCAGTCGCTGCATGTCCGCGATCTGAACATCGAGGGCATCACGATCGAGACGGACGGGGATATCACGGTCGCGACGGTCGTCGCGCCGACGGTCGAGCCGGAGCCGGTGGTCGGTGAGGCGGGTGCTGCGGAGCCCGAGGTCGTGGGCGCCAAGGGCAAGAAGGATGAGGCGGCAGGGGAGAAGGATAAGGACAAGGACAAGGACAAGGACAAGGACAAGAAGTAGCCCCCATGTCGCTCGTGCTGGGTCTCGGAAATCCTGGAGAACGCTACGCAACCACACGGCACAACGTCGCCTGGTGGGTCTTGGATCTCCTCGCCGAACGCGGTGCGGCGGTCGAACTCGAGCCTCACGCGCTCTACCGGGCGCGGCTCGCCTCGATCGAAGGGAAGTCGCTCGTGCTGTTGCAGCCACTCACGTTCATGAACCTGAGTGGGGACGCTCTCGCGGAATGGGAGCGACGGCATGGAGCGGTGTCAGGACAGTGGATGGCGGTGACTGACGACGTGTACCTGCCGGTGGGGGCGCTGCGCCTCCGCGCGCAGGGTTCGAGCGGCGGTCATCGGGGACTCGAGAGCCTCGAATCCTCGGTCGGTTCGCGGGACTTCCCGCGGATGAGACTGGGAGTCGGGGAGGCAGATGAAGCAGCCGGTCTGCGGTCCCATGTGCTGGAGACGTTCTCACCGGAAGAGCTTCCGGTGATGCAGGAAGGAGTCCGCCTCGCGGCGGACGCGATCGAGTGCTGGCTCCACGAAGGTTGGGACAGCGCCATGAACCGATTCAATCGCAGGGTGAAGAAGGAGGAACCGAAACCGTGACCCGATACGAGACTGTGTACGTCCTCGATCCGAGTTTCGACGAGACGATGATGAGCGAGATGGCCGACAAGGTCAGCACCTGGATCAAGGACCTGGGCGGCGAGATCGTCGAAGTGCAGAAGTGGGGCAAGCGCCGCTTGGCGTACGAGATCATGAAGAAGCGCGACGGCGTCTACACGTTGTTCGTGTGGGACGGCGGCGGCCCGATGGTCAAGGAAGTCGAGCGTCGCATGGGACTCGAGGAGAGTCTGCTGCGTATCCTCACCACCATCTATGTTCCGCCGGAGCTGTCGCAGGGCATCGTCGACGGCGAAGGTGGCTCGAACTCGGACGACTCGGACGACTGAGCGGCGACTGCCGCTGCTCGCCGCGCGCCTGCTGACTTCCGGCGTGCGCGGGGGACTTGAAACCACTGTGAGGAGACGATGGCCAAGGAACGTGAGAGCAAAGGGCTGAAGAAGAAGTTCTGCAAGCTGTGCATCGAGAAGGTCGGATTCATCGACTACAAGGACGACAAGCGTCTGGGCCGCTTCATCACGGATCGTGGCAAGATGGTTCCCCGTCGTGTCTCGGGCACGTGCGCGATGCACCAGAAGCAGCTGACGACCGCGATCAAGCGGGCGCGGTTGCTGGCGCTGATCCCGTTCACCAGTGACTTCTATCGCTGACACTCCGCGACGCACACACCCGCTGGTGCTGTTCCGACTCGCCCTGCTGACGCTGCTGTTCAGCTGGCTGGCCCAGGGCACGCCGGGGACTTGGGGTGTGATGTGGTTCGCGGTGCCGGTCACGGTCGCGGTCTCGCTGCTCGTCGCATGGCGTTTCGGCCGCGCGGCGTTGGCGATCCCGCTGCTGTTGGCGGGCGGACTGATCGGGGCATGGGCGGGGCTGTTCGGGCCGCACTTCTCGCTCTGGATCATCGGTTGGATCCCGGCCGCTTCGGTGGTCGGGGTGTGGATGGGGTTGAGGGAGGAAGGTGGCGGTCCCGGGTACGGCGAGCGCGTCTGGATGTTGGCGCCGTTCGTGCTGCTCGTGGCCTCGATCAGCCTCGCACCGGACTTCCGTCCGGCCCTCGACCGGGCGTGGTCGCGTGCGCAGAGCTCGGCTCTGGCCGAACTGCGGCGCGAGGGAGTGGCGGAGAAGCAGGTGACCGATTTGGAACGAACCATGCAGAAGCAGGATCCGGATGTGCGTCGCGTGCTTCCCTACGTGATGCCCAGCCTGCTCGTGTTCTGGATGGCGCTCCTGACGGCGGCGGGGCGCGGTCTCGCACGCGCGATCGGAGGGCGGCTCGGTTGGCCGGCACTCTCGGCGGCGCCGTTCCTGCGCCTTCGATTGCCGGACGCCGCACTGGTTCCGGTCATCGGTGGACTCGCTTTGGCGCTGCTCGCGGATCGCTCGTTCATGCCCTGTGCGCTGGCGCTGCTGGTCCCCAGTGCACTGGGGTATAGTCTGCAAGGTCTTGCGGTTCTCGTTTCGCTTCTGCTGACGCGCGGCATTCCGCCGGCGCTCGCTGCCATCATCATCATGGGTTTACTCGCACTCACGACTCAGGCGTTCATTCCGTCCCTGGCCCTCGTCGGCCTCACGGATGCATGGATCGACCTGCGCAAGCTCGAATCTCCCGCGGACCGGGAGAAATAGGAGAGACTCCGATGGACGTGATCCTTCTCGACGACATGAAGGGCGTGGGCCAGAAGGGCGACACGATCAGCGTCAAGCCCGGCTTCGCGCGCAACTACCTCCTGCCGCGCAAGCTCGCGATCTCCGCGGGCTCGAAGGCAGGCAATCTGTATCTCGAATTGGCGCGTCAGCGTGATGTGCAGTCCGACAAGTTGATCGTGGCCGCCAAGCAGGAAGCCGCCAAGTTCGAAGGTGTCCAGGTCGACATCAAGGCGCAGGCGAACGAAGAGGACACGCTGTTCGGCTCGATCACGAACGCCGATGTGGCCGATGCCCTCGCCGCTGCCGGCCACGTCGTGGACAAGCGTCGCGTCGAGGTGCCGGATCACATCAAGCAGCTCGGCCACTACGATGCCACCGTGCGTTTCTTCGGCGGCGTGACTGCGACCGTGAAGATCTGGGTGGTGCGGGCATGAAGCGCGCGCGGCTCTTCGGTCTGACTCTCGCTCTCCTGGTGATGGGTGCGGTCTCTCTAATGGCCGCGCCTGCGAAGCAGTCGCCCAAGCGCGGCACGCGTGCTCTGGCACCCGAGGATTCGAACGCCGTGCTGGTCAAGGTCGGCTCTCACGGCATCACGCGCCGCACCCTCGAGAAGCGCCTGCAGGAGATCCCCGAGCAGTATCGTGCGTCGTACGCGACGCCCGAGGGTCGGCAGCAGTTGCTCGACCGGCTCGTCGAGGAGCGGCTCTGGTTGCAGGATGCCGAGACCAACGGTCTCGAGAAGCGCGAGGGGATCCAGACGCAGCTCTCCCAGCAGCGTCGCGACCTCCTGATCCGCACCTGGGTCAACGAGGTGATGGCCGCGAATCCGGCACCGAGCGATGAGGATGCCCAGGCGTACTACGATTCGCATCAAGAGGAGTTCAAGACCCCGGCCACCGTCACGCTGCGGCACATCCTGCTCAAGAAGGAAGCCGACGCGAAGAAGGTGCTGCTGCTCGCACGCGCCAAGGGTGCCGACTGGAACAAGCTCGTCACGCAGTGGACGGCCGACACGCTGACCCGCACCAACGGCGGCTCGCTCGGCACGGTGACCCGCGAGGGTGCGTTCGCGTCCATCGGTTCGCAGCCCGCGCTCGCCGAGGCGGCGATCGCGCTGGGCGACGGCGGGATCGGCGGCCCCCACTCGACCGACCGCGGCTTCCACGTGCTCAAGGTCGAGCGCGTGACGCCCGATGGCGTGCGCAGCCTGGATCAGGTCAAGAGCTTCATCGTCCGCCAGATCGGCCAGCAGAAGCAGCAGCAGCACTACCAGGACGCACTCGCCAAGACGCGCGCCCGCATCGGCGTCACGCCGGACTCCGCGGTGATCCGCTCTTACGTGAGCGCCAAGAAGTCGGCGCGCGAGATGTTCCAGGACGCCCAGAACGCGGGCGCTCCCGAGGCGCGCATCGCCGCGTACCGTGGCGTTGTCGAGGCGTGGCCCGATGCCGAGGTCACGCCGCAGGCGCTGTTCATGGTGGGATTCATCCAGTCCGAGGAGCTGCAGCAGCACGATGAGGCGGAGAAGGCGTTCCGCGAACTGCTGCGCCGCTATCCGAAGTCGGAGCTGACGGCATCGGCGACCTGGATGATCGAGCACATGCGCACCCAGGATGCGCCGGACTTCATGCAGGCCGGCACGGACACGACACAGACCGCGGGAGCCAAGGGTCGGTGAAAGCAGTCGAGGCTCGAGTCCACGGGCTCGTCGTCGAACAGGACAGCGGGCAGCACGTGGTGATCCTCCGAGAACTCGATGGGCCGAGGATCCTGCCCATCTGGATCGGACCCGGCGAAGCGCTGGCCATCCAGCGGCTGATCGCCGGGGATCCGTTCCCTCGGCCGCTGACCCACGACCTCGTCGCCCTGATCGTCGAGGGCCTCAAGGCTCGCGTCACCCGCGTGGTCATCGCCGATCTGAGGGAGAGCACGTTCCACGCCTCGCTCTTCATCGAGCGCGACAGCCAGGTCCTGAGCATCGACGCGCGGCCCTCGGATTCGATCGCGGTGGCGCTGCGGACCAAGGCGCCGTTGTTCGTGAACGAGGAACTGCTCCAGCTGCCCCCCAAGCCGCCGGCGGAGAAGCCCGAGGCGGCAGGTCCGACCGAGCCCGAGCGCGAGCTGACCGACGAGGAGAAGGCCGAGCGCCTGCGCCGCATGTTGGAGAAGCTGGACCCCGAGGACTTCGGGAAGTTCAAGATGTGAGGTCGCTCGCCCGGCATGTGGTGGTCCTCGTCCTGCTCGGCGCGTGCGCACTCACCGGCGTGGCGGACCCGGCACGCGCGGCGTTCTCGCCGCCCACCTCCCGGCTCGCGGCCGACCTGCTCGCGACCACGCCGGGCGGACGCGACCGCAACCGTGCGCTCGCCGCATGGGCCAAGCGCGCTTCCTTCGACGACGTGCTGTGGGTGCTGCGTCATGGCCCCGAGCTGCTCGGTTCGGCTGAAGCCGTGCTTGTCGAGGTGGCGCTCAAGCGCGTGCCGCGCGATCGCATGGGACTCGCTCGCCAGCTGCGACTGCGTGCCGCGCTACTCGAGCCCGAGGACGCCAAGAAGGGCCTCGCACGCGCCGACCTCGAGCGATTGAGGCCGCGCGCTTCCGTGTTCCGGATCGCGCTGCTGCTGCCCGACACTGGGGACTACTCGGACTTCGCGACCAGCGTGCATCGCGGCGTCCTGGCCGGCGTGGCCTTCGATCGCTCGGCGACGGCGCCACCGCTCGAGGTGGTGCGCGTCGGCACCGGTGATGAAGACGTCGCACGCGCCATTGCGGCCTATGACTCGGTGAGCCGGCGCTGCGCCGTCACCATCGGCACGCTCCTCAGCGTGCCCACTCTGGCGATCGCGGCGGCCTCGAGGGCACTGTCGGCCCCGCTCATCTCGCCGACGGCGACCGATGAATCGATCGGACGAGTCGGCGCGAGCATCTCGCAGGTCGGGCCCGGGCAGCGCGAGCGCGCTCGCGTCCTGGCGAGGGCCTCGGTCGCGGCGGGTCAGCGCGTGGCACTGGTCGGCAATCGCCGGGCGATGCAGGGCGAGTTCGCGCGCAGCTTCGTCGCCGAGGCCGAGTCGCTCGGCGCCGACATCGTGAGGCGCGAACTCTACGCGGAGGGTGGCGGCGACTTCCGTGCGATCGCCCGTTCGCTCAAGGCGGCGCAGGTCCAGGTGGCGTTCTGGGACGGCGAGCCGCGCGAGGCCGAGGGGTTGGTGCGCCATCTGGCTGGCGAGAGCGTGAAGCTCCAGTTGGTCGGCGGTTCCGCACTGGCGCCCGAACAGCACCACGCCAACATGCGCGCCCTGTTCGAGGGCGCGCTGTGGGTGGGCGAGGACTGGTTGCTGAGCGCCGAGTTGACGACGATCGTCGATTCGCTCGCACGCGCGCAGGGGGAGTCCGAGGGCGCCGGTTCGTTGTGGATCCGCGGATTTCTCGCCGGCCGCCGCGTTGCCAAGGTGATCGACTCCGGCGCTCGCACGGGTGAGGCGGTGACGCGCGGGTTGATCCATCCCGATCCGGCGCTGCGAGTGAGCGGGTTCCTCGACTGCCGCCGAGACGGCGCGCGACTCCCGGTGTTCACGGCCAAGCGCAATCGCGCGGTGGAGTGGGCGGGGCGGTAGCGGAGACGACAGACTCGTCGCGCGCAGTTCGACCTACAGTGAAATCGTTACCACCATTTGCGCGAGTGCGTGGAGAAGGATGGAGTAGGGTGGCGTAGAACCGTCGGAACGGCGCGATTCCGTCCACTATTCCCTTGATTGCGCGTTCCCTCGCACATACACTCGAAGTAGCCGACCGGCCGCCCGAACCGGGGCGCTCCCAGCGGAGCCGCCACTCGAACGGTTTGGGCTGACTCCACTCCAACTGGGTGGAGCCGAGCAGTGGATGGCGCCAGCGAGCCTTGCCACGCGGGGGACTCGCGGCGCGGATGACGAGGGGGTCGTCATGAACTACCGAGTCCGAGTTCTGGGGAACAGGACCGAGATGCGTTCCGACATGCCGAGGAAGTTGGGGGGGGGGGCGTAGCGCTGGCTTCAATGGCCGCGGCGGTCCTCCTTATGAGTGCGAGCGGGGATGATGCAAGAGCTCAGTCGCAGACCACTCCGTACTCGACCTACGGATTCTGGCAAGATGCGGGTCATCAGGGTGTGGTCGGCACGCACGTCGCCGTGATGCGCGACCCCGAGGATGACTCGACGAAGGTGTTCCTCTTCGGCGGCTCGGGCGTGAACCAGGTCATGCGCGCGTTCGCCTTCAAGCCCGGCCAGAACGCCGTCTTGCCCTCCTCGTCGAACCTCATCCCCGTTCCGCACCCTGCCGGCGACGTGACCCTGCTTGACCTCTTCTGCGCCGGCCATGTTGTGCTGCCGGATGGCCGGATGCTGCTTGTCGGTGGTGAGGCATGGTCGCCGCTGGGGATCGAACAGGGCTTCCGATTCGACCCGCGCTACCCGAGCAGCTCGGTGACGAATCCGTGGACGAGCATCGCGTCGATGGCGCAGGAGCGCTGGTACCCGACGCTGACGGTGCTGCCGAGCGGCAAGGTGCTCGCCAACTCGGGCAACATGAACACGTACATGCTCTCGATGGGCGGCGAGGACAGCCTCGGGGCGCTCAACGACTCGCTGCATCACCTTGCGGTGACCAACCGTTCGTACTGGATGAGCAACTCGAACGCGGGGACTCGGCCGCCGGCGCGCAAGGACCATGGGTTCATCGGGGACGCCGACCGCGGCATCGTGTTCGGTGGCCAGGGGGTGAGCGCCCGGCTCGGCGACGTCTGGTACATGGTGCGGAACTCGGCGACGGACTCCAGTTGGAGTTGGCAGCAGATGATACCGCTGAGTGTGGCGACCCGGGGCAGACCGGTGGCGAGGAGCCGCCACACGTTCACCCCGAAGCGCAACGGCACGGAGATCGGCGGCTACGTATTCGGGGGTCGAGACTCGGCCACTGGGGCGGCGATGCGAGATCTCTGGTATGGGCGCCGACCCGGTGGCAGCGCCAACTGGGAATGGACGAACCTGACGCCCGAACCGCTGCCCTCGAATTGGCCAAGCGCCCGCTACGGCCACGCGGCGGTCCTCGATCCGGGGCCTCCGGGCTCGAGTCGGCCCCGCCTGTTGATCTTCGGTGGGCGCGAAGAGGGCGGGAGTCTCGCCAGCAACGAGGTGTGGGCGTTCGACACCGTCGCCGCTGCGTTCTACCGGCCACCGATCGGCACGCCCGAGGGCGCCCCCGAGGCGCGCGAGGGTCATGTGGCGATTTACGAGTCCTGCGAGGGCGCATGCCAGCGAAGCATCTACCACTCGACCATCCCGGCGCGGCGGATGACGTTCTTCGGCGGGCAGGGCGCCTCCTCGCTCCTAGGCGACCTATGGGGCCTTTGGCGGGCGGATCTGAACCCGACCGACACGACGTACACCTGGGACGCGATGGTGCTGTCGGGGGCGCAGGGCACGGCGCCCTCGGGTAGGACGCGCATGGCCGGCGTGTACGACCAGTGGGGCGACCGCCTGCTGCTCTTCGGTGGTGACACGACCAGTGCAGGCAGCCCGAGCGGGGTCATCGATACGGTCGTCGCGTTCGAACTGCGGGATGCGATCACCAGCTCGTTCACACGCTGGAACTCGCCTGGCATGCGCACGCCGCGCTTCGCGAGCCACAACCGCCCGAAGGCGAGGGCGGGGCACGCAGCGATGGTGGACGCGCAGCCGCGCGTCGCGAGGTTCCCCGAGGTGTTCGATCCGAGTTCGGGGAGCGCGGGGAGCTGGGTGACGGCGCATGTAGCGACCAATGATCCGCCCAAGATGGAGCTCTACCCGCTGATGTTCGTGCTGCGGAGTGGCAAGGTCTTCCACGGCGGACCGCGCGACCATGGCGACCAGTACAAGTACCTGTTCGATCCGGGCACGAACCTGTGGGACGCGGCGACGCACAGCTCCAACTACTCGGGCTCCTCTGCGGCGATGTTCAAGCCGGGCTTCATCCTGCGGGGCGGCACCCACAGCGACGGGGACCGTGTATCCGGCGACAACAAGTCCGATTCAGTCTCTTTCGAGGGGAGTGCGACGTCTGGGTGGCATTCGATCAACCCAGGAACGCACGGCAATCTGGGAGTTCGCGCCAACAACAACCTGACACTGCTTCCCACTGGCGATGTCGTGGCGACCGGCGGCCTGTCCGGCACGGTTCTCACGAGTGCTTACAAGGCGCCGCGGATCTGGAGTGCGACGACCGGGGCGTGGTCGGGCTTCGACCTCAACCCGGACCCCCACCCCCGCAACTACCATTCGACGGCGATTCTGCTACCGGACGGGCGGGTGCTGTCGACCGGGGGCGAGAAGAACAACCAGGATCTGAGCAACGACTTCCGCTTCCGCATCAGCGTGTTCGAGCCGCCCTACCTGTTCGACGGCAACAGCCTCGCGACACGGCCGTCGCTCACGAGCCCAGGATTGGCCGACACGATCGGCCCCTCGCAGCGGTTCACGGTGTGCACGCCGCAGGCCGCCACCATCTCATCGGTGGCGCTGGTCAAGCCGGGGGCGGCGACGCACGGGTTCAACCAGGACCAGCGCTACGTGCCGCTCGCGTTCACGCGCGTGACCGGCGCGAACCCGCGGCTGTACGTCACGGCCCCGCCCGACGTGAACCACGCCCCGCCGGGCGAGTACCTGCTCTTCGTGGTGGATTCAGCGGGCGTGCCACAGGGCAAGAACCGCGTTCCCTCGGTGGGGCGCTGGATGCGGATGCACCCGAGCGCCGGCCTCGACGACTGCGATGCCACCCGGCCCGGCAAGGTCACCGCGCTCAACGCCTGCCACGACCACGAGACCAACACGGTCAACTTCGAGTGGGTGTCGCCGCCCGAGGACTCGGCGGTCACGGGCTCTGGCCCGGGCACGGCGTTCTCGCTGCGCTACAGCACCTCGAGCATCTCCAACGAGACGGCGTGGTCCAACGCCACCGAGGTGAGCCTCGGCTTCGTCCCCGGCACCGAGGGCGGCACGCACACCAAGCAGTTGACGCTGTCCGACGGCACCTACTACTTCCGGCTCCGGACCCGTGACGACAACGGCAACTGGTCCGCGATGAGCACGCAGAGCACGGTGGAGGTGCCGGCCGACCCGCCGACCGAGTGCTTCGAGGGCGGCGGCGGTGGCGGCGGGGGCGGTGGCTCGAGCGCGCGGCGCGGGAACGGAGCACTCTCCGTGCTGCCGGGTGGAGGCGCGCCGCTGTCGCTGCCCCACGCGAACACGCTGTTCCCGAGGCCGCTGCGGCAGGGCGTGACGCGCGACCTATCGCGGCTCGGCGCCGACCCCAGCGAGGGCGGGTCCGAGGCGGGCGTGTGGGTGTCGTCCAACCCCGGCGTGTCGATGCAGGTGGACGAGATGCGGCTGCTCGCGGTGGACCATGCCGAGGGCCGCGAGGCGCTGGTGTCCGAGGCGGGCATCGTCACGTGCGTCGTGGAGCCGGTGGGCGGCGTGACACTCGGGGACTCGGTCGCCGCTTCGGCCGAGGCCGCGTTCGCGCTCGAGACCGGTGAGAGCGCCACGATCGACCTGGGCGTCGCCACGACGTTGCTGCTCGAGAGCGCGCGTGCGGGCGAGGCGGGGCGAGGTCAGAGGAACGGCGTGCTGGTGCAGGTGCCGCGGGGTGGTGGCTGGGTCACGCTGCGCCGGGTGGTGCCGAGGCGGGTGGCCGAGCCGGTGGCGGTGGCCGCGGGGGTGACCCGCGTGCGGCTGCTGGCGCTCGAGGACGTGCGCATCGAGCGGCTGGGGGCGCTGACGCAGGTGAGCGCCGCCTCGCCCGCGTCGCTCACGATGACCTCAGCCACCGGGGCGGCGGGCGCCGACGTGGCGGCGCTGCTCTCGGCCGAGGACGGCGAGCGCGCCGCGAGCGCCAACGGCCAGGCGGTGAGCGCCAGCTTCACCGTGCCGGAGGCGGCGGTCGGGCTCACGCGGAGCTGGTTCCTGTCGGTCGCGGCGTCGTTCGAGGGCTCGTCCTACGGGGCGTTCTCGCGGCGGGGGCTGGAGGGTCCGGGGGCGCCGCCGAGGTTCGCGCTGCACCAGAACCAGCCGAACCCGTTCACGCGCTCGACGGGCATCGCGTTCGACCTGCCGCGCGGCGAGACGGTGTCGCTGGATGTGTACGACGCTGCGGGCCGCCGGATGCGGACGCTCGCCTCGGGCTGGCGCCCGGCGGGCAGCCACCGCGTGGAGTGGGACCAGCGCGACGGCCATGGCGCACTGGTGCGGGCGGGCGTGTACCTCTACCGCCTGCGCGGCACGGCCTCGGGTGTCATCGAGCGCAAGCTGGTGGTGCTGCCGTGAGACCGAGACGATGGGCGATCGCCTGCCTACTCCTCTCCGCCGGCCTGGGGGCATGGTGCCCCCGGGCGGCGTTGGGGCAAGTGGCCCGGCCGGAAGTGCACTTCGAGTTCGAGAACTCGGCATTCAGGAACCAAACCGAGCCGGACATCATGCTTGATGGCGATCGCCTGCTGATTGCTTTCTATGGGGGCTCAGGAAGCAGCAACGCTTGGACGTTGTCGTCGGACGGTGGAGCCATCTGGAGCGCTAACTCCAATTTCCCTTGGCTGCCTGGCGCGCTGGTCGACACGAACGAGGGATTTCCATCCCTCTGCCTCGTTGGCGCGGGGCGACTTCTCTGTGTACAGGGGGTTGCAAGTGGCGTGACGCTCTCAGTTACCGCTGGCGATGTGGCGGGGACGCTCAACTGGTCTTTTCGGTCGGAGCCCACGGAGCGATTGAGCGGTGCCCAGTGCAGTCGCTACAACAACCCAAGACTCGTGCACGATGCTGTCGATGGAGTGACCTACCTTACCTACACGCGTTCATTCGACGTCGCACGAGACGCCTGCAACTCGCGAATCGAGCTCCTGCGCTCGATGGACGAGGGCCTCACGTGGAGCCCGCCGCTCGTGCTCAACGACCCGTCGCGCTCAGCGAGCCAGGGCGCGCAACCGGTGGTGGGGCCGGATGGTGAGCTGTACGTGGTGTGGCGCGACTACGGCAGCGGCGATGTGCGCGTGCGCCGTTCGGACGATCACGGATTGACGTTCGGTCCCGAGACCGTGGTGGCGCCGGTGGCCGAGAACGTCTCGCCGGCGCCGAGCTGGACCGGCCGCGGCCGTTCCCACCCGGTGCGGCTAGCTGACGACGCGTGGATGTCCGACTTCCCGGCGGTGGCGGTGGACACGAGCAGCGGACCGCGGAGGGGGACGCTGTACGTGGCGTGGGCCGAAGGGCCGCAGTACACGCTGCTGCCCTCGACGGGCACGGCCTCCGACATCGAGCCCAACGAGTCCCCGGAGACCGGCAGCCCGTCCCGGCTGGGCGACGACATCGTCGGCTTCGCCAGTTCCGGGGGCGGCGGGGACTGCGACTACTTCCGGTTCGAGGGCGTCGCCGGACAGGTGGTGCACCTCACCGCGCAGGTCACGGCGGTGTTCCCCTCACCCAGCCCGGGAGCGGTCGGCGGCGGATCGTACCTCTTCTACCAGGACCCGGTGACGGGGGCGTTCTTCTCGGTGGCGTCCCACCGGTTCTTCTTCAACGGTGGCTACGGCCCGGGTACGCCGATCCTGCTGACGCTGCCGCGCACGGGGAGCTACGCAGTGTGCGCCGAGTGCGGGATCTTCTACAGCGTGGGCTACCGGATCCGCACGCGCGAGGCGCGAGTGGATCCGGGCTCGGTGGCGCGGGACCATCGCGATTTGGTGATGGTGAGCTCGAGCGACCGTGGGGCGAGCTGGACGCCCAAGCGGCTCATGGGGGACGCGCCACCCGGGTACGACGAGTGCCTGCCGGCGCTGGCGGTGGACGAGGCGGGGCGTCTGCACGCGGCGTGGTACGACCGGCGCGAAGGAGGACCGCTGCGGCTGGGGACCGACGCGCGCTGGGCGCTGTCACTGGACGGCGGCCTGAGCTGGCTGCCGAGCCTGCGGCTGAGCGGGGCGAGCGGCACGTGGCTGTCCTATGGCGGCACGCGCAGCAACATCGGCGACCGCATCGCGTTGGCGGCGGGCGGCGGCCGGGCGCACGTGGTGTGGGTGGACGGGCGCAATGTGGACGGTCCGTTCGATGACTACGATCTGTACACGGCGCGGGTGGACCTGGGCGTGGTGGGCATCGCGGTGCCGCGGTTCGCGGCGGAGGGTGAGGCGGTGGGCGTTCGGCTGCGATGGACGTTGTCGGATGCCAGCGGTGTGACGGGGTTCCGGGTGCACCGCCTGGGCGAGGCGGCGGCCGTCGTGTCGTCGCAGGCGCCGCGCGGCGAAGGGGAGTACGAGGCACTCGATGAGTCGCTGGCCGAGGGTGCGAGCGCGAGCTACCGCTTGGAGGTGCAGCGCGGGAGCCGGAGCGAGTGGCTGGGACCGGTCGAGGCGAGCCGTCCGGCGCCGGTGCGCGCGTTGGCGTGGTCGCGAGTCGGGCCGAGCCCGTTCTCGCGCGACGTGTCGATGACGCTGGCGATGCCGGCGGAGGGCGAGGTGTCGGTGCGGGTGTACGACCTCGCCGGCCACGAGGTGGCGCGGCTGCACGAGGGGCGGCTGCCCGCTGGGCCGCACACGCTGGTGTGGCGCGGCGGTGGCGCGAACCGGGCGAACGTGCCTCCGGGCATGTACCTCGTGCGGGCGAGGAGCGGGCGCGAGGAGGCCGTGCAGCGGGTGGTGCGCATCGAGTAGCCGCTTGCCTCCCTCAAGGCCTCCGTCCGATCGTGAACGAGTAGCGCAGCGGCACCCAGACGATCTGCGGAAGGCTGTTCTGGAGGTAGGGCTTGTAGCGGTTCTTGAACGCCGCATCGATCGCCGCCCGCTCGAAGGAACTGTCGCGCGAGCCGCCGAAGATCTGCACCTGCTTCACGCTGCCGAGCGTGTCGATCATGGCCATCAACTCGACGCTGCCCTCCTGGTCCATCTCGAGTGCGAGGTCGGGATACTCGGGACGCGCGAGATGGAGTGCGATCAGCTCCTCGGAACGGATGATCGGCGCATCGAGTCGCAACAGCCGCGCGCGCGCGTTCCAATCCAGATCATCGAGGCCTTCGCCGAGCGGCTTGCGCTCGATGACCGGCCGGGCCTCTCGCTCGCCTCGCTCGCTGCGACCACCGCGCCGCGACTCGGCCGTGACGTAGTCCACGGCCGCCTTGCCGCCACGCTCCTCGGGCCCGATCGCCTCGAGCCGGATGCGGTTCACGAACTGCGTCGGACCCTCGAAGCCGAAGCGTTCGGGGTTCTCGATCACCGTGCGCAGGTCCGGCCGCGCCATGAGCAGCAGTGCGCCCAGCACCGCGATGCCGGACACGGTGAGCAGGCTCACCGTGAGGCGAGTGACGAAACGCTCGCGTTCACGCCAGTATCGATCGAGCCCGTAGAGCAACGGGACCTCCGGGCCGGAGACGGTCGGTCCATGTCGGGGCCCGGTCCCCGAGGCGCTGCTGCCCTTCACGAGACGGCCGGGGCCCGCGGACGCCTGCATGATGATGCTCGCGCGCTCGCTAAGGGTCCAGCCGAATGAGCGCTGCGGGCGCGGCTTCCGTACGGACGATGCGCACCTCGCCACGAGCGTCGGCCTGCAGCAGCAGCGAGCCTCCGAGCAAGGCCAGCGCATGTGGCCGCGGCGAGCCATCGGGTCCGATGAGCAGGACACGCTCCACGTCGAGGTCGCGTCCGAGGAAGTCGGCCGCGAGCGCGATCGACACGGGCGCTCGCACTCCGGATGCGGTCGCTTTCGCACTGCGCCACAGGGACCCCGAGATGCGCGCGAGCGGCTTCCTCGAGGTCACCGCCGATGGGGCACGCCTGCCGCTGTACGTCGCAAGGCGAGGCAAGGCCGTCGAGCGCGAGGCGCCGTAGGCGGTTGCGAAGCCAGGCCACGACTGGTCCGGCAACTCCAGGCCGTTGCTGAGGCCAGTCTGCTACGTGCCGCTCGCCTCCTGGTCTCCACGTAGACCTGTCCGACCTCGATTTCGGCGCACACTGGAGCGGCGATGCCGACGCAAGTTGCCCATTGCGGAACCCCTGTCCGACCTGCCAGACTCGACGCCGTAGGGGTCTTGTATTCCGATTCCGCGTCCACTCGTGATCCTCCACGCGGGAGTGTCCTCCATGCTGAACCCCCCCCCCCTCGGTCCGCTCCAAGTTCACCGGAGCGATCCTCGCGTTGTCCCTGGTTCTCATCGGCGGTGTGATCGAGACCTCTCGACCGCACGCCGCCCACGCCAGCGGCGTCAGTGGCAAGTGGCTCGGCCCGTATGAATGGGACGGCGTTCCCACCGACAGTTGCGAGACCGCGACGCACATGATGGCGCTGAGGGGCGGCGGGGACACGACGATCGTGCTGCACATGCACGGTACCGGCCGGCCCGCACCCTGCGACAAGGCCTCGCCGCGCGTGATGGTGATCCCGCCGGGAACGGCTTCGCCGAACTGGCCCTCGCTCTTCAACAAACATGTGCCGCCGCCGATCGGTCGCCCCGACCCGTTCTGCTGCGGTCACGCCTCGCTCGCCGA
>JAYWEM010000070.1:0-24890 GCA_043779265.1 bacterium
CATCGCCATCAAAGTGGACCGCGAGGAGCGCCCCGACGTGGACCGTATCTACATGACGGCGATGCAGGCGATGGGACAGGGGGGTGGCTGGCCGCTCAACGCGTTCCTCGCGCCGACGCTCGAGCCGTTCTTCGGGGGCACCTACTTCCCGCCGACGACACGGCAGGGCCGCATGGGAATGGTCGACTTGCTGCCGCGCATCGCCGAGGCGTGGCGGACGCAGCGCGACGCGATCACCGCGACCTCTGAGCGCGTGCGCGAGCTATTGACGACGATCTCGACGCCCGATCGCGATGCCGAGTCCCTCGAACAGCTGGAGCGCGGTTGCATCGACTGGCTCGAGCGCGCGCACGATGCGACGCACGGCGGCTTCGGCAACGCCCCCAAGTTCCCGAGCCCGGGCAATCTGACCTTCCTGTTCCGTTGGTGGGCGCGCGACCCCGATGCGCGAGCACACGCGCTCGCGATGGCGGTGGGTCAGCTCGACGCGATGCGCCGAGGCGGCATCCACGATCATGTCGGCGGCGGATTCCATCGCTACGCGACCGACCGGAACTGGCTCGTGCCGCACTTCGAGAAGATGCTCTACGACCAGGCGCTGATCGTGGACAACCTGCTCGATGGGTTCGCGGCGACCGGTGATCCGCGCCTCGCCGAGGCGGCGAGGCGCACCTTCGAGTACGTCGCGCGCGACCTGACGTCGGCGGAAGGCGCGTTCCTCAGCGCCGAGGACGCCGACGCCGAGGGTGAGGAGGGCCGCTTCCATGTCTGGACGCCCGCGCAACTGTCCAGCGTGCTCGATCCCGAGGACCTCGCGCTGGTGCTCGCGCATCATGGCGTGACGGAGGAGGGCAACTTCGAGCACCGCACCACCATTCTCCACGAGGCCCGCCCCCTCGCCGAGGTCGCGCGCGAGGCAGGTGTGAGCGAGGTCGAAGCAGCAGCGCGCCTCGATCGGGCACGGGCGAAGCTTCTGAGCACGCGCGAACAGCGCACGCGGCCCCATCTCGACGACAAGGTGCTCACCGCGTGGAACGGCCTCATGATCGCGACTTCGGCGCGCGCAGCCCGGCTGCTCCGCAACCCGTCTCTTGCCGAGCGCGCGGCCACGGCGGCCGAGTTCGTGTGGTCGAGCCTTCGCGCCGAGGATGGATCGTTGCTGCGCAGCTGGCGCCTCGGTGCGGCCAAGGGCGCCGGACAACTCGACGACCATGCCTACTTCGCGCGCGCCTGCCTCGAGTTGTACGCCGCCACGTTCGATGTGCTCTGGCTCGAGCGGGCGATCTCGATCACCGAGACGATGCTCGATCATTTCTGGGATGATCGGGACGGCGCTTGTTTCGAGAGCCCCGCGGGCGACCCGAGCATCCTGGTGCGCATGAAGGACGGATTCGACGGCGCCGAGCTGGCGGGCAACTCGATCGCGGCGCTCGTGCTGGTGCGACTCGCGGGGATCACTGGCCGGGAGGACCTGCGCGAGAAGTCCGAGCGCATCGTCTCGTTCCACGCGCGGCGCCTGGCGGGCAACCCGTGGGCGATGCCGCAGATGCTCGTCGCGATGGACCTGTTCACCCGCCCCGGCCGGCACATCGTGATCGCGGGGGAGCGAGGCGCCCCCGACACCGACGCGATGCTCGATGCCGCATCGACGGGCGCGCGCCCGTTCGACGACGTGCTGTTCATCATGCCCGATTCGCACGAACGACTCGCACGGGTCGCTCCTTTCACTGCGACGCTGCGAGCGAGTGAGGGCCGGGCCACCGCCTTCGTCTGCATCGATCGCGCGTGCCGCCTTCCCACGACCGATCCCGAAGCGCTCACGGCGCAGCTCGCCGGCGCCTGAAGCCATGTTCTCAAGGAGACCACCGATGCGGCGACTGATGCTCCGATTGTCCCTCGTCCTGTCCGTGCTGGCCGTGACGGCTTTCGCACCCGCGCTTGCGCAGAACGCTCCGCCATCACCCGAGCAACTCGTACAGACGAAGGCGGCGCCCGTGACGATCGCCGCGGGCGGCCGCGCCGAGGTCCGGGTCGAGCTCACGATCGCCCACCCCTGGCACATCAACGCCAACCCGCCCGCTCTCGACTACAACATCCCGACCGAGGTCTCACTCGCCGCCGCGCACGGGCTGCGCGCCGGTCGCCCGAAGTACCCGGCGGGCAAGTCGATGATGTTCGCGTTCGAGGATCAGCCGCTGCTGGTCTATGACGGCAAGACGACCGTGACGTTGCCGCTCGCGGCAGATGCCGCAGCTGCGCCCGGAACGCACACGTTGAGCGGCCGGGTCGACTTCCAGGCGTGCGATGACAACGTCTGCCTGCCTCCGGCCGAGGTCGTGTTCTCGGTCGCCGTCACCGTGACTGCCGCGGATGCTGCCGCCCCGCCTGTCATCGAGCCATTCGACACACTCGAGACCGCGCCGGCCGACACTGCATCGCCCGAGGGGTTCATGACCGCTCCGCCGGACGATGCCACGGGGCAGGCCCAGTCGCGTCTGACGCAGGCGCTCGAGGGTGGCGCTTTCGGCTGGTTCCTCGCGCTCTTCCTCGGCGGCATCCTGCTCAACCTGACCCCGTGCGTGTTCCCGATGCTGGGCGTCACGGTCAGCATCTTCGGCGGTCGTCGTTCCGAGCCGCTGCCCAAGGTGATGCTGGCCGCCGTGCTCTACCTGCTCGGGATCGCGGCGATGTACACCGCCCTCGGCGTGGTGGCGGCGCTGACCGGCGGACTGTTCGGCGCGGCGCTGCAGAGCCCGTGGGTCAACATCGGCCTCGGCGTGCTGCTGCTGGGTCTCTCGCTCGGGATGTTCGGGATGTTCGAGATGCAGGCGCCCACTTGGGTGCTCGACCGCCTGGGTGGCGCCAACACCGCGAGCCTCGCGGGCGTGTTCCTCTCCGGGCTCGGTGTCGGCATCATCGCGGCGCCCTGCGTGGGCCCGTTCATCGTCGCCGTGCTGGCGCTGATCGCGCAGAAGCAGAGCGTCGCCTTCGGCGTGCAGACCATGTTCACCATCGCGGTCGGACTCGGCTTCCCGTACCTGTTCCTCGCGATGTTCTCGAACCTGCTGCAGGTGCTGCCGCGGCAGGGTGCCTGGATGGTCTGGATCAAGAAGGTGTTCGGCGTGATCCTCGCCACCATCGGTCTCTCGTATGTCGCGATCGGCCTGTTGCCCGCGCTCGCGCCTTACGTCGTCCCGGCCGGGCTGCTGATGGGCGGGCTCTATCTCGGATTCATGGAGAAGAGTGACAACGCGCGCGCGGCGTTCCGCACCACCAAGCGCGTGCTCGGCACGCTCGCCGTGCTCGCCGGTATCGCACTCGTGCTCCAGGTCGTGCGTGCCAAGTCGAGCGCGATCGCGTTCGCGCCCTACAGCGAGCAGGCGGTGGCGGCGAGCCTCGCCTCGGGCCGTCCGGTGATGCTCGAGTTCTCGGCTGACTGGTGCGTGCCGTGCCACGAGATGGAGCTGCATACGTTCGTGGCGAGCGAGGTGCTGAAGGAGGCGCGTGCGTTCGATCCCTACAAGGTCGACCTCACCAAGTTCAATGCCGAGTCCTCGAAGCAGGCGCGCGAGCGCTACGAGGTCACGGGTGTGCCGACGGTGCTGTTCCTTCTGCCGGACGGCAGCGAAGTGCGCGAGGCACGGGTGGTCGGGTTCATGGGGCCCGGTCCGTTCGTCGAGCGAATGCGCCAGGCTTCGGGCAAGTGAGCGATGCGCCCGCTCGGGCGGTGCTCGTCTACGCCGGCCATGCCGACACATCGGCCCGGCTCGACGAAGTCGTCTGGACGCAGGCGCAGCGCGTGCAGCGCGCGTTGAAGGCGCTGGGGCTGGCGTGGGGGGCGGCGATCGCGGCGGTGTTCCTGCCGCTGCTCCACTTCGTGCTCGTGCCCGCGCTGCTGATCGCGGGTCCCGTGGCTGCGCTCGTCCGCTATCGTGAGCAGCGCAGCCTGCGCGGATTCGAGGGCGCGTGTCCGGCCTGTGGCGCGGCGCTCGAGGAGCGCCGCGCCATGCCGTTGCGAGATGAGGTCGCGATCCGCTGCGATGCTTGCGGACGCGGCCTCACGCTGAGACTGCTCAGCGTAGTCCGAAGCTCCAGCCCGCCTCGAGCTTGAGGTCCGGCGAATCGCCGATGCCGATCTTGAGGTCGGTGAAGAAGCGGTTGCCCGAACGGGTCGGGGCATCGACGCCCACGATGAAGTGGCCACCGCCGAACGTGTCGCTGTCGTCCCGAAGCGGGCCGCGCGAGTCGAAGGAGACGAAGTGAACGCCGATCCCGCCGCCGGCGTACGGCTGCCAGGTCTGGCCGCTGACGTCGATCCGGTACCGGAAGTCGCCGCTGAGCGAGATGATCGTGGCGTTGTCGCCGAACCCGATGTCGATCATCGGCACCAGGTCGATGTTCGGGCCGACCTCGCCGATGGTGAACTGGCCGCCGAAGAACACCTGATCCGGGCTGTCGCCGAAACCGAAGTGCACGCCGTAGTTGGAGAACGAGTCGGCCGCATGGGCCGAGGCCGGGATCACGACCAGAGCGGCCAGGGTGAGTAGAAGTTTGCGCATTTCGAGAGTCCTTTCGCTGAGGGGGGAGCCCCATGGGGGAGGGCACTCCTAGCATGGCCGAGCGGGAGGGGCAATCTCCGCGTTGGTCCTGTCAGGCCCCTGGAAGGACCTCCTGCTCTGGTATCCTCTCACGCCTGAATCCGCCCCACTCCGGAGAATCGATGTCCCGAACGTTCGCGCGCGCCCTCGCGGCCGCGGTGTCCATGTTCCTCGCCCTGACTTCCGCGGACAGCCGCGCCGAGATCTCGCCCGATGCCGAGCGCGTCGTGGAGCGCTATCTCGCTGCGACAGGCGGGCGTGCGGCATTCGCCGCAGAGAGCACCCAGTACTCGAGGGCGCGGGTCGAGGGCTTCGGCTTCACGGGCTCGCTCGAGAGCTGGTCCGGCCGGCCCGACCGACGCGCTTCGCGCACCGAGCTGGGCCCCTTCAAGTTGAGCGAAGGGGGGAGAGGCGGCACTGCATGGCGCAGCGACCCGACGACCGACCGAATCGTGACGCTTGCCGATCATGATCTGGCGGAGGCCGAGCGCGGGGCGTGGTTCGAGCGCGAGCGCTGGGCGGAGGCGGGTCACGGAGGCGGCCGCGTGCGAGTCGGCGGCACCGAGCGAGACACGAGCGGGGCTTACACCGTGCTCGAGGTCTCGGCCCCGGCGAGCGAGGCCGCCAAGCCTAGGCGCCTGTGGTTCCGCGACCGTGACGGCTTGCTGACTCGGATCGAATCCCCTCGTGACAATGGATTGGTCGTGACCGACCTCTCGGATTGGCGGATGCACACTGGGAGGTTGCGGTCGTTCCGCAGCGTGACGCGTGCCGCGAACATGCCGGCCAACGTGCTCGTCGCGACCACCGATTCGCTCGCGGTGAACATCGACCTGCACGGCGTGCAGTTCGACGCACCGGGCGCTGCTGCGAGCGGCGTGACCTGGGCCACGACACCGGGCCGCGCCGTCGTGCCATTCGAGTACCGCGCCCGTCACCTGTGGGTGAAGGTGCGCTTGGCGGACGGCTCGCTCCACGACTTCCTGTTCGACACGGGCGCCAGTGTCACCGTGATCGACAGCGCGTTCGCGGCACGGAACGGAATGCGCACCGAGGGGTTCATGCAGGCCGCTGGCGCGGGAGCCTCCGGCAGCGCCTCGTTCACGCAGTTGCCCGAACTCTCGCTCGTCGGCGCTGCGGGGGATGGCATCACCGTTCGTGACCTGCGCGTCGGGGTGCTGTCAGTGAGCCCTTCCTTTGCGCCGTACTTCTGGCGCGAGGTGCCGGGGGTGATCGGCTACGACGTGATCTCGCGCTTCGTCGTGACCATCGACTACGACAACGCCCGCATGACACTCGAGGATCCGGCCGAAGGTGGCTATCGCGGCAAGGAGAAGCCGCTTCGCATGGTGATGAACGGGACCGTCCCGGCGATCAGCGCCTCCATCGACGGTCATGAGGGCGTGTTCCGGCTCGACCTGGGCTCGAGCAGCACGGTCGATCTGCACACGCCGTTCGTGCGCCGGCATGGGCTCGTCGCGCGGCTGAGGCACCCGATGCAGGTGACGGGCACCGGGTTCGGGGGCGAGTTCTCGAGCACGCTCGGACGGCTCGGACGCATGCAGGTCGGCCGCTACGAGTGGTCCGATCCGATGGTGACATGCGCCGAGGCGGTCGAGGGTGCCTTCGCGAGCGAGGAATTCGCGGGCAACATCGGCAATCGGCTGCTCGAACGCTTCCTCGTGACGCTCGACTACGAGCGTCGGCAGGTGGTGCTCGAACCGAGCGCACGGGTCGCCCAGCGCGACCGCCTGACGCAGGTGGGCGCGCTGCTCGCCCAAGAGGCCGACGGCGCCATCGTCGTGCGCTCGGTGCTGCCGGGCTCCCCTGCCATGCGCGCCGGGCTGCGCACGGGCGATCGCGTCCGGAGCATCGATGGCCGCGACATCGGCAAGTGGAATGCCGGCGAGGTGGAGGACCGCTTCGAGCGGAGCCCGGCCGGAACGAAAGTGAGCATCGAGGTGGAACGAGACGGACGCGCGAGACGGGTTCGGGTCCGGTTGATGGAGGTTCTTCCATGAGGCAGTGGCGAGGCGCGCGGATGGCTGTGGTGTTCGGCTTCGCCGCGCTGATCGGGGTGTCAGGCTGCGGTAAGGGCAAGCTCTCCGGCATCGTGCCCGAGAATCAGCCGCCCACGGTGCGACTCACCGAGGCGCCCTCCAGCACGACACAGCCCTACTACTATGCGTACGAGATGCGGTGGTCGGGCTTCGACACTGATGGGAGCGTCGTGGCCTTCGATTACGTCATCGATCCCCCCACGCGGGCGGACGCCGAGACGAGTTGGGTGCGCACCACGGACAATCGTGTGCTGGCGCTGTTCCGCGCCGACATCGCGGACTCGGCGCGGGCGCCCGCGGCGCGCGGCCTGCACACGTTCGCCCTGCGCGCGATCGATGACCGGGGAGCGCGCTCACCCGTCGTGTTCCGCGACTTCAATGCGTACACGGTCGTGCCGACGGCCAAGATCCTCCAGCCGACGCCCAATCGCTACCTCACGCCGCTGGTCGCACCGACGCTCCGTGTGGTGTTCACGGGCACCGACCCGGATGGGCGCACGCGCAGCACGCCGGTGAAGTACAAGTACAAGGTCATCGGGGACGGCAACAGCGAGCTCCAGTTCATCTCGGTGCTCGTCGACCCCGATACGCTGCGCCGTCGCTATGGCCCGCACTACTCGACGTGGGACTCGCTGCCAGGAGAGGCGAACTCGTTCATCCTGCAGAACCTGATCCCCGAACGACGCTATGTCATCGCGCTCGTGGCGTTCGATGAGGTCGGTGCATCGACGACGACGTTCAATTTCGACACCAACCTGCTCTACATGTACGTCTCGTACATCGGCACGCTGGGGCCGCGGCTGACGGTGTTCAATGAGTCGTTCTACTACCAGTTCCCGAGCGGGAGCTTCTCGCTCGACCCGCTCTCGTTCATCCGAAGTGAGGCGCCATCCGGGAGGCCCTTCGCGATCCGATGGAGTGCGATCCCACAACAGGGCTCGTTCATGACGGGGTATCGTTGGATGCTGGATGGTGACGTCGGCGACGAGACTCCGCGCAGCAACGAGCAGACCGATCTCGCGCATTGGAGCCAGTGGTCGATCGGAAGCGAGCAGGCGTTGCTGCCGGCCTTCGAGCCAGCGCCCGGACATTCGACGGTGCGCAAGTTCTTCTACCTGCAGGCGCGCGACAACAACGACGCGACGAGTCTCGCGGTCGTCGATCTCACGATCGTGAGGCCGACGTTCGAGCTGCCCCTGCTGTTCGTCGATGACACGCGATTGCTCGAGGACAAGCGGCTCACGAACGGCACGATCGACCGGCCGCGCGGGGCGTGGCCGACGGCGGCCGAGCTGGACACGTTCTTCTTCGCACGCGGCGGCAATCCCTGGGCCAGTTATCCGGTGGGGATCGTCAGCCCGCCGGGCGTGTTCCTCGGCTACGACTACGACACGATCGGTACACGATTCCTTCGTGATGGGGCGGTCACGCTGGAACAGCTGAGTCGCTATCGGCACATCGTGTGGTACTCGGACTCCAAGGCGGCCCTGAATCCGAACCCGCCGTCCTACGCCCAATCGCCGATGACCACGCTGCGCATGCTGGCCACTCCGGGTCGCACGAACGTGCTTGCTACCTGGGTGACGCAGGGCGGCAAGCTCTGGATGTTCGGCGGTGGGATCGCGACGAGTCTCCAGAAGGAGTGGGAGAGGACCGGAACGCAGGCCAATGTGTTCTCGAACTCCGACGGCGAGTTGATCCCCGGGCGCATGATGTACGACCTGGCGAGATGGCGTTCGGAGATCACGGCCGGTTCGTCCTTGCAGGCGACGCAGCCCGAGGGCGGTATCCGGCGCAAGTCGGGGGATCCGGATTGGAGCGAGCTCCCGAGCTACCTGTTCGGGAAGACCGCGGCCACGGACCCGATCGCGACTTACGCGCCGAATCGTTCGAGCGCCTCGGATTTCTACCAGAGCTCCTATGCGGCGGAGGCGATCTCGAAGGCCAATGTGGTGGTGGAGGACTTCGATCCGAGCCTCGATGGAGTGGACATGCGCTCGGTCCTCGACACGCTCTACCTCACCGTGGGCGGCACGGTCGGCGGCGATCGGCCGGTCATGACCACCTACCGTGGACTTCAGCACACGCCGCTGGTCATGAGCGGGTTTCCGCTGTGGCATTGGCAGCGCGCCCAGCAGATGCAGATCGCGGACTTCGTGCTGCAGCGCCTATGGGGGCTGCCACGGCAGAACGTGCCGCGCTAGAGTCTCACTTGGCTCCGATGTGATCCATCCAGGCCTTGTACACACGCAGCTTGCGATCGGCGAGGGACTGCTCGCGCTCGGCGACCTTCTCGCGCGCGGAGGCCGCGAGCTTCCAGGAGTCGAGGAACTGCTGCTCTGCCTTGAGCATCGCGTGGTCATCGGCGCGATCTCCCAGCGCATACATGCCGAGCAGCTGCAGCTCGAAATCGCAGGTGCGGACGATGGCGCGGCCGTAGTCGAGCTGTGCGGTCGAGCGCTCGTCGCGCGCAAATTCCACGTCGAGAACGCGGTCGAAGAAGTCACGCATGAGCTCCTGGCGCTTCTTCTCCGCCTCGAGTGACTTGCGCTCAGCATCCAGCTTGGCCTTCTTGGCGTCCTTGATGCGCTTGTCGAGCGCGCTGATCTCGGACTTCTTCACATCCACGAGGGCCTTGGTCTGGATGGCCCGTGTCTTCGCCGCGGCGGCTTCGGACTGGGCGAGGTCGGCGTAGCGCTGCATGCGGTCGCGCTCGTCGCGGACGGTGGCTTCGTCGCGCCAGTCCACGAGGCGCGGACGCTGTGGCTCGGGCGACAGCGTCGAGCCGATGACCGACTGCCGCGGCATCTCGAGCGTGCGGGTGTGCGTGGGCGCCTCGGGTGTGGGCGCGTCTGCCGAGTCCGCCGCCGCCTCACCCGCGGACTGAGCCGCGAGCGGTGAAGGCATGATCAAGGTCAGCGCGAACAACATCAGCAGACAGGAATGGTTCATGGAGAACTCCTTCTTCTATGGTGGAGACCGGGCGCATCCATCGCCTCGGCGCTTGTCCTGCATAAGAGACACCGCCCGGTGCGGTTTCGTCACGTGGAACGCGCGACCCGGGTTGCTCGAAGCGCGCGAACAGCACTTCTCACGATGTTCGTGACACACGCCCGCGGCGGAGTGTCAGGTAGCCCGGAAGTGGACGCGTGGGCCCCCTCCCGAGACGGCGGACTACGAACCAGGGGGTTTGGGGAATGCCGTACTCGTCAGAGCGGGAGTCCTGCGCGTCCCTTCCGCTTCCTCGTGCAATCCCCCGAGGTTGCGCGTGGGGCCCGGCGTCCCCTTGGCGCCGGTGCCCTGCCTCACCTATAGAAGATGGTGCGCGTTGATCTTGTGCCGCGCGTCTCGCACGAGCCCGCCCAAGCGGCTAGCGTCGTTGCTCGCCAGCTCACTCCGCCACGATGCGCGTTTCGATGTCAGGAGACCCCGAATGCCCCGAATCCCAGGCCTCGCCTTGTCCCTCGCGATGTCGGCCACGACACTCGTGACCGTTCTGTCCGCCAGCGCCGAGGAGGCCAAGCCGCTCGAACCGGGTCCGTGGACCTTCGGTGCCGTCGCGACGATTCAGTTTTCCCAGAGCCAGTTCAGCTCGAACTACGCGGGCGGGGACAAGAGCAGCGTGGTCTGGGTGCTGGGCGCCGCCACGACGGCGGAGCACCAGATCAGCCGAGGGTTCCACTTCGCCAACTCGCTGTTGCTCGCCTATGGACAGACGTCGAAGCAGGTCGCCGACCCGGCCGACCCCGAGCAGCGAAGCTGGGATTCCCCCGACAAGACCACCGACCAGATCCTGTTCGAGTCGACGGGGCGTCTCACCATGGAGCGGTTCGTCGATCCGTACTTCGGGCTTCGCGTCGAATCGCAGTTCCAGGATCGGGGTGACCCGTTCGGGGCGCATGTCCTGAATCCGATCCGGATCAAGGAGTCCGCCGGCATCGCTCGCGTGATCGAGAAGCGAGAGGACCGCGAACTCATCACCCGATTCGGTCTCGGATTCCGGCAGACGTTCGCCCGCTCGTTCATCGATGCCTCGAAGAGCGCGACGCGCTCGTTCTCGTCGATGGATGGCGGCTTCGAGTGGCAGACTCAGATGACGAGGCCACTGCTGGACAAGAAGGTGCTGTACAAGGGGCAGCTGCTCGTGTTCCAGCCGGTCTTCTTCTCCAAGTCGGCGGCGCTCGCGGCCTTCGATGAAGCGGCGCTCGCGGCCCTGCCCGGGCGCGAATCGGTCGCCGACTTCTGGCGGGCCCCCGACATCGATCTGCAGAACACGTTCTCGGCCGAGATCACCAAGAGCCGGGGCGTGAACCTGTTCGTGCAGTGGCGCCATGACAAGTTCGATGCCGCCACGGCGTTCGATGCGAGTCAGCCGATCGCGACCCAGGCGGCGGTGATCGATCGCGGCATCCGCAAGGCCGGGCAGTTCAAAGAGGTGTTCGCGCTCTCGCTCAGCTGCCGCCTGCTCTGACCCCGCAAGGGGATCGACTCAGGCGGCGCGGCGCTCGCGGGCCCGGTGCTCGCGGAGGACCCGCTTCAGCTCCTCGAGCCGCAGGGGCTTGGTCAACACCTCCTGCATGCCCGACTCGATGCAGCGAGCGTGGTCATCGGGCGACGCATTGGCCGTGAGCGCCACGATGTGGATCTTCGTGTTGAGGGCGGCCTCGCGCGCGCACAGTCGCCGGGCCGCTTCGTAGCCGTCCATCTCGGGCATCATGCAATCGAGGAACACGAGCGAGTGCCGGTGTTCCTCCCAGCGCTCCAGCGCCTCGAGGCCCGTCTCGGCGAGCACCACGCGGCAGCCGAGGTGCTGCAACATCCGACTGGCCACCTTGAGGTTCACCGGGTTGTCGTCGACGACCAGCACGTGCAGTTCGTCGTGGTCCGAGGCCTCGGCGCCAGAAGTCGTCCGCAGGGATCGGATGTCGATCACGCGTGACACCTCGGCCATGCCGAGCGGCAGCTCGAAAGCGAACACGGAGCCGCGCCCGGTCTCGCTGCGCGCCTCGATGCGGCCCTGCATCAACTCGACGAGCTGACGGCAGATGGCCAGTCCCAGGCCGGTGCCGCCGAACTTGCGCGTCGTCGAGGTGTCGGCCTGCGAGAACTTGTGGAAGAGCAGGGGGAGTGTGTCGGCGGGGATTCCGATGCCGGAGTCCTCGACCTCGACGAGCAGTCGCCAACCGGCGGTCTCCTCCTCGATCCGAGCACGAACGGTGACCGCGCCCCCGGGTGTGAACTTGATCGCGTTGCCCATCAGGTTGATGAGCACCTGACGCAGCCGCGTCGGATCGCCCACCGCCGTGTTCGGCAAGCCGGGTGCCAACTGGAGTCGCAGGTCGACGCCGCTCTCGACGGCACGGTTCTCGAGCAATTCCCGGCAGTCCTCGAACAGCACCGGCAGCTCGAACGGAACCGACTCCACGTCGAGCCGCCCGGCCTCGATCTTCGAGAAGTCGAGGATGCCGTTGAGGATCGCGAGCAGTGACTCGCCCGAGCGCAGCGCCGTCTCGACCAGGTCCTGGCGCTCGGGATCCAGCTGCGAGACCTGCAGCAGCTGCAGCAGTCCGAGCACGCCGTTCATCGGCGTGCGGATCTCGTGGCTCATCGTCGCCAAGAACTCGCCCTTGGCTCGGCTGGCCTGTTCGGCCGTGGCCTTCGTTTCACGCAATTCGGCGCGCTGGCGGGTCACTGTCTCGTTGAGTGTGCGCGAGTCCTCGAGCGCACGCAGGTGCGACTGCACGACCTGCAACAAGTCGGCGGTGGCGTCGTGCAGTGCATAGTCATCGAGCGACAGGCCGAGCGCCTTGAGCCGCGCGACCTGCGTGACCCACGGGGACAACAGGAACAGGAGTCCGCCCTGGGCCCGGGCCACCAGCTGCCCTCGCAGCATCAGGTCGTGCGGGCCGCGAACGATGAAGAGCAGATGGAGATTCTCGCGCAGGGCCTCGGCGGTCAGCGTGCAGCTGGGCCGCTCGATCTGCAGCACATCGTAGAACGGCCGCCCGGGCGCCAGCTCGGGGAGGATGCGCGCCAGCGATGGCCCGACCTGCTCCACGCGCAGGCGCTCATCGAGCGCCAGGTGGAATGGGAAGGCGGAAGCGAACTCGCCGCCGTTCAGTCCGATGTTGGAACGAACGTTCACGCGGCTTGCGCAGCCTGCCAGCGGAGCTGGAACTCATCGTGGTCGTGACCGGTGCCTCGATTGGGACCGAGCACGATCTCGATCGGCGTCTCGTACAGCTCGGAGAGCCCGAGCAGTACGCCCTCGACGAACGCCGTCAGCCCGGGACGATCGGAGTGGTAGTGCAGCGTCATCGACTCGGCCGTGACATGAGTGCAGCTGAATCGCGGCGGCTTCAAGTCGGGATAGATGAGCACGACGCGAGCATGGAAGTTGGGGAGGTTGCGCAGGAACTCGGGGAGCGTGCGGCCGCCCATCTTGAGCATCTCGCCGTAGCTCTCGACCGCCGTGTGCAGCACCCAGTGCTTGCCGAACTCGACGAGCACCGCTTGGGCGTCGAGTTGCAGTTCCTCGCAGGCGGCGCCGATCAACTGGTAGGTCGTGGCGTCCGGGTAGGACTCATCCGAGAGGAACAGGTCGACGTCGATGCCGGCGCGCGCTTTGACGCGTTCCCAGGCATCGAGGCCGAAGCGGGTGGTGATGAGTTCCTCGACTGCGCGATTCACGAGACCGTACATGGGGACCTCCGGGTGAGGAGGGGGCCCAAGTGAGTCTCGGCGATCGGGAAGAGGACTTGAGGGGGGCTGTGGGACCAGTACCAGGCCCGATCAGACCACCGGGTGTTGCAGATGATGCGTCGTCCGCTGCTGGAAGCGCTCTCCGAGCGCCAGGAGCGAGGCATCCTCGAACGGGGCCGCCACCATCTGGAAGCCGCAGGGCATCCGGTTGGTCCCGAACCCGGCGGGCATCGCCAAGCCGGGCAATCCGCACGCCGCGCTGATCGCGCCCACGGGGTCCCCGTAGGGCAGCGCCTCGTAGAGGTCCATCGCGAGAGGCGGTGCGACCGACTTGAAGTTGGGCGTGACGATGACGTCGATCTTTTCGAACCACTCCGCCATCGTCGTCTGCAGCTCGCGCCGCATCCGGATCGCCTTGATGGTGTCGGCACCCGTGATCGGTGCAGCCAACTCGCGCTGTCTCGGCGCGAGCGGGTCGACCAACTGCGAGACACGACCATCGTCGAAGAACGTCTCGAACGTGCTCAACGCCTCCACCGTGATCAGCGTGCCGGCCACTTCGCTCGCGGGGTACTCGGGGAGAATTGCCTCCTCGATGGTCAGGCCCATCGCGCGCAGGCTCACGACCGCCGCCTCGAACGCGGCACGCACTTCGCTCTCCCCGGTCTTCGACCAGTCGAGCGCGACGCGTCCGATTCGCAATGGGCGCTCCTTGCGAGCGCGAGGAGGGGAGAAGTCGAGTTTCACCGCCGCCATCGAGGGATCCCGGTCGTCGGGGGCATGGATCGCCGCGAGCACCGCGCGGCAGTCGGCGGCGCTCCTCGCGAGCGGGCCGATCTTGTCGAACGTGTAGGCGCCTACCATGCCGCCGGCGCGCGAGACAACGCCATAGGTGGGGCGGAAGCCCGTCAGGCCACAGAAGGCGGCGGGGCAGAGGATGCTGCCCCAAGTCTCGGTGCCGATGGCGAACGAGGCGAGTCCGGCGGCGACGGCGGCACCGGACCCGGACGACGAACCACCGGTCCATCTCGAGGGATCCCACGGATTGCGACCGGGCCCGCTGGCCGAGGCATCAGCGAAGCGATAGCCGAGACAGCCGGCGAATTCCACCATCGCCGCCTTGCCGAGCAGGACCGCGCCGGCCTCGCGAAGCAGGCGGACGACGGTGGCGTCTTCGCTCGGGACACGGCCCCGGAGGAAGCGCGTTCCCCACGCGGTGGCAATGCCCTGCGTGTCGAGCAGGTCCTTGGCGGCGTACGGCACGCCATGCAGCAGGCCCTTGTAGCGACCCGCCTTGATCTCACTTGCGGCTTGCTTGGCCTGCTCCAGCGCGAGCTCGCGCGTGACACGCTCGTAGGCATGGAATCGATCGTTGTGCGACTCGATCCGTGCCAGGAAGCCCTCGGCGAGTTCCACGGGGGACATTCGTCCGGCGCGGATCTCGGGGGCGAGTGCGGTGATGGGCGAGAAGAACACCTCGGGCTTGAGCATCAGCGGGTCCTCCTCGAACGCGCGATCGGCATGAAGACCAGTGACAGGTCGCCGCCCGGAGGCAGCGGATGCTTGCGCAGCACCTCGAGCGAGGCCTTGGTCGAAGCGGCGGCTTCCTCGCTCCACTTGGCCAACGGATCGGGCTTGGGCTGGGGCGAGGGTCGGGCCGCACGCTTCTTCGCTGCGGGCTTGGCCGATTGGGCAGCGAGCGATCCCGACGAGAGGAGCGCGGCCGAGCCCGCCACGAGTGTGAGGAAGCGGCGACGCGAGACGCGTGACCGGGCGCTCATCGCGACACCTCGCGCGACAACGAACGTCCCTCGAATGCCTCGATCTGGGCGCGCAGCTCGGGTGGACACACGATGCTGGACTTGGCCGTGTAGTCGTAGAACACCTGCACGGTGCGCGCGCTCACAACCAATCGCTGCGAGTCCTGTTCGCGGATCTCGCAATCGAATCCGAATGACCGCGTGCCGATGTGCGAGCAGCGGATGCAGAGGTCGAGCGTCTCGTGCATGAGGGCCTCACTTCGGAAGTCGATGTCGACGTGGGCGAGAATGAACGGCACGACCCGGTAGTTGTTGTCGCCACCCTTGAAGGCCCGCCAGTACTCCTGACGCGCCACCTCGAGATACGTGATGTAGACCGCATTGTTGATGTGCCCCATCGCATCCGTGTCACGGAAGCGAGGACGGAGCGGCGCGACGATCCGCCACGGAAGCGCACTCATGAGAACCTCTAGAACGCGTTGAAGGGGTGGATGAACGCCGGACGGGTCCGGAACCATCCGTCGGCGAACACGGCGCCGCCGCGAACATCGCCGATCAATCCGGCCTCGGCGGCGAGCACCGGGGACAGCGAGCCCGACAGGATCGACGCGAGCATGTCGATCGACAGTGTCAGTCGCGGCAGTCGCGATCGCGAGCCCTGCATGCGTGCGGTCTCGGCGCGGACCTCGAGTCGGCCGCCGCTGGCGTGCACTCGCCACACGCGCTGATTGGTCGGCAGCACGTCGTCGCGCACGTCGAGCGCGACCTCGCCTCGCGCCTCGCGGGCGATCGGCATCGCCTCGAGCGCCGCTTTCAGATCGACGATGCGCAACATCGCACCGTAGCCGGCATGGCCCCGCGTGCGGTGCCCGAACAGCTTCATCTCGCCGCGCATGTTGGCGGGGTCGGCGACGGCGACGGGCCAGACGAAGTCGTCGGGGACAAGCGCGGTCACCTCGACCGCCTGGTCGCGCAGGCCGTGCAGGTAGGCCCAGAGGCCGCGATGCGCGTCGGGAGTCGAGGCCATCATCTCGTTGACGTTGATCACCAGCTTCCACGGGCCATCGGCGGAATCCACCTGATACTGCAGGTAGCCCTCGATGCGGCCGCGGGTGCGCTCGTAGACGACCCAGTCACCTTCGTAGTCCCACAGTCGACGCGCCCACCATTCCGGGCGCCGCTCGAACGCGAAGTGGCCGCGCTCCTCGGCAAGACGTGCGTAGAGTTGCTCGACCAAGGGGCGATCGGGCAGGCGCATGCGGCGGACCCGGCGGATCTCGGGCGAAGCCGGGATCAATGCAGGCGGCGTGCTCAGCATGAGCGAGCGCTCGATGAGGCCGTATCCCAATCGTTGGTAGAAGTCCGAGCGGAATGCATAGAGCATCGAGAACGCGTCGCCTCGCTGACGCATCTCACGGAGCGCGGCGCGCATGAGGGCCTCGCCGACGCCGCGGCGCCGGTGCTCGGGAGACACCGCGACACCGCCGATGCCCCGCACCGGCAGGCGCGCGCCTCGCACGAACGATTGGAACGGGTACAGCACGAGCGAGGCCACCAGCGCACCGTCCAACTCGCCGACGCGCACGTCGGTGAAGGCGAAACGCGGGTGGTCGGTGTAGAAGGCGCGCTGTGCCTCGATCGTGCGGACGCGATAGCTGCGCAGCGCGAGGTCGGCGAGGAGCTCCAGATCGGGGCGTCGGGCATGCCGATAGCGAAGGGCTGGTGGCCGGTTGGCTCGCGTCGGACTCACTGGTCGATCTCCTTCGACAGATGGAACGAGGGGGCGCCATCACGAGCGCGGGTCACGCCGGGGCCACGAAGGGCCTGACCCTCCGCAGTGGCGCGCAGGACTTCGGGCGATTGCCAATCGGCGGTGAAACGCGCGAGGACCTCGACCTGGTACGGGCCCACCGGTAGCGGTCCGTAGTCCCCGAGGAGAGGTCCGGTCGTGAAGCGCCGACCCTCGACGAGCGCGTGCGCCATCGCCAGGCTCGCACCGCCGCCCTTCGGACGAATCGCGATCTGAAGCCGTGTGCCGTCCGGCAGGTCGGCGCCGCCCTCGATCCGCATTGCGCCGTTGTCGAGTCGCAGCACCTGGAACCCCTCGATGATCGGCGGGCCCTGCGACAGCCCGACGGTGTCGGGAAGCGAGTCGAACGTGAGCGGAGTCGCGGCCTTGTCATCGCCACCGCAACCCGCAACGCACAAGCCGAGGGACAGCGCGAGCGTGATGACGAAACGGCGGAGGATCGCGTCGAGGGCCATGCCTCGCACGCTAGTCGAATGAAGCGCGGCCGTGAAGCCCGGACGCAGGTTCGGGATCAGCCGCCCGTTGCGGCGCGCACGCGCTCCGCTTGTGCGAGGTGGCGGTGCGAGTGTTCGATGAGCACGGCGAAGGCATCGCCCAGCCTCAGCGGCATGATGGGCATGACCGGGGAGTGGAACGAAACGCCGAGATCGTGTCCGTCGGCTTCGCGCATCTGGGACTCGATCTGCGTCAGGCTGGCGAGGAACGCCTCGATCACGCCGCCCCGGACCTTGCGGTCCACGTTGAGCGAGCGGATCGTCGGGAATCGCAGGCCATTGTCCTCCCGGAGCGCCGAGAGCAGGAGGCCGCCGAGCAGGCTCGGCACGTACGGGCGAGAGGGCGGTTTGCGCGAGCGCGCCTTGGCGATCACGCTGGGCAGAGTCCGGTCGAGATAGAGCGTGTGAGTGAGGCAGAGGTGCTCGAACACCTCGTCGATGCTCCAGCCTCCGCCGGGGGGCCGGGTGGCGAGCCGCTCGGGGGAGAGTCCCGAGATCAGGGCGCGCACGCGCGGCTCGATGGCGGCGAGGCGCTCGTGGAATCGATCGAGGCTGTGGTCCTCGAAGGAGGAAGCAGAGGTCATCGCGTTCTCCGGGGCGTCGGAGTCGGTGGGCGGCGGGGCCCAGCCGAGGGAAGAATCCCCAGATTGCCAGCCCTTGCCGCCCTCGGCTAGTGTCCGCGCCCTGCCCGCGCTCTGTGCGGCCCCGCCCTTCGCTGATTCCAAGGACCTCGACCGGGTCCCTGCCTCCCGATTCGAAAGGAGCGCCTCGGTGCTCGCATCCATCCGTCCTCTCTCGCGTCTCGCCCTGGCGCTCATGGCGACGTTCGTGCTCGCCGCGCCGGCTCTGGCGCAAGACGACGACGCCAAGGCCTCGGCCGACTCGGCCAAGGCCGCCCGCGAGATCAAACCCGTCGAGAAGTCCTTCGAGGAGCAGAAGAAGGAGGACGGCCTCTGGGTCAAGCGCGGTAACTGGATCGGCGTGCGCGCCGGATACGCCAACCGTGGCGGCGGTAACTCGGGCGACGGCCTGTTCGGCTACGGCGTCAGCTTCCAGCGCATGCTGACGCGGCATCACAGCATCAACGCCTCGGTGCAGCACGATGTCGTGGGGCATCTCGGGAACAGCTACGAGTACGACATCCCGATGACGCTCGAGTTCCAGCGTCATTACCGCATGTCCTCGCAGCTTCGTCCGTTCATCGGACTGGGCGGCGGGTATCACTGGCGCAAGTTCTATCGCACGCCCGCTGACTACGGCGGCGCACCGGTCTCCGGCTGGCACTTCTCTCTCGGCGCCAACACGCCGCTCGATGATCGGCATGTGCTCGGGTTCGAGACGCGTGTCGCGATCGTGCCCGGCCGTGGCACCGTGAATCCCGTGTTCGGTCTCGACGATACCCAGAGCACGCTTTGGAGCGCCAAGCTCACGTGGGCCATCGGCTACTGACGCCGCTCGATGAAGTCACTCGCGGATGCTGCCGGGCGTGAATGGATCTGGAGTCGCCCTCGCATCCTGACGAGGCGATGGGAGCTGAAGGCCGGTGATGATGTGCTGGCCACGCTCGATTCGCTTGGACTCCTCGGCGGAGGCGCGAAGGCCTCGACGGCGACCGGTCGCTGGCGTCTGCATCACGTCGGCCTGTTGCGGGGACGGCTCGAGGTGCTGGACGAGGCGGGCACCGAGGTGGTGGCCACGTTCCGGCCCGGCTGGTTCGGCGCCGGGACGCTCGAGTGGGGGCGTCGCCGCCTTCGCTGGCATCGAGACGACTTCTGGGGCCGGCGCTGGGAGTTCGTGGATGAGAATGGGCTCTCGCTCGTGGCGTTCACGAGGCGCCCCGCGTTCGTTCGATCCACCACGACGGTCGAGCCGACCGAGGCGGGCCGAGGGTGCGCCGAACTGCCCCTCCTGGTGGCGCTCGGATTCCAGCTGCTGCTGGTGATGCAGCGACAGGCGCACGCCGGGAAGTAGCCGAGGGGCGGTCAGAAGCGGCTCAGGCCTTCGTCGTACCCGCGCTCGCGCGCTGCAGCAGCAGGATCTGCCAGAGGTCCTGCCGACTCGTGCGCCGCAGCGGCAGGATCGCGAGGCAGCCGGTCGTGCCGACGGTGCGCTCGAGGAACTTCATCTCCACGAGATTCGCGCGAACGGACTCGTCGACCTCGACCTCCACGCCCGCGGCGCGGGCGATCAGCATGCCCTTGGCGCGCAGCGAGAGCTCGAGGTGGATAGTGAGCAGGCACAGCAGATCGGCGACCACGATCGGGTCGAAGCGAGAGCGCAGCGTCTCGAGGTAGTGACCGACCGGCGTCTCGGCGACCTCGCCGTCGAGGATCATCTCGAGCATCTCCATCTCACCGTCGAAGCCGCTCGAGAGCCAGTCGCGCGTGGCGCGCTCGCTGTACTCGAAGGCCGCCAGCAGCAGGATCGGCCCTGCCGCCAATAGGATCGCGGTGGTGACGAGCGGGGAGGAGTTCATCTGGTTGAAGGTCGCGTGGACGATGATGGCGAATAGCAGACCGGGCACATACGCCAGCACCCCCGAAGCGGGGAAGCGATCCGAGAGTCCCTTGGCGAAGATGGCGAACAGCGCAGTGGCGGTGCCGTGCATGATGGCGGTGCCGAGGCCGCGCACCAGCCACAGCACGAGCGAGGGGTCGCGCAGCGCGTTCGCGTAGTAGACGTTCTCCGCGAGCGCGAATCCGGTGCCGATGGCGAATCCGAGCACGGCGGCATCGACCACGAATCCGACACGATTGCGACTCACGAGCCAGGCGACGAGCACTGCCTTGAGCAGCTCCTCGATGATCGGCGCCGCCCATGCGCGCAGGACACCCGGCGGGACATGGATCTCGTCGAGCAGCCAGCGATTGACGAGGAAAGCGAGCAGGGCTGCGACGACTCCGCCGACCAACGTCAGGATCAGCGCGCGGCGCTGCACCAGCTTGTAGCTGTCCATCAGCCGCAGTCCGAGCAGGAAGGCGATGACGGGGACGAATCCGGCGATCAGACTCCAAGCGTTCATCAGAGAATCTTGAGCGAGACCATCCATTCACGCGAGGGTTTTTCGCGAAGCTCGAAACTCTCCGCGAAACCGAGCGATAACGTGAGCTGGGCCTGCGTCAGGAGCTGGAAGCGCACGTCCACCTGCGCGCCGGCGTTAGCCAGCTTGCGCCGTGTCGGGGCGTTCCCGAGATCGGTCGCGAGTGCTCCGCCGAACAGGGAGAATCGCGCCCAACTCGCGTAGAGGGCCAGCGTGCCGGCGCGCCGGAAGCGGATCGCAGGCAGATTCCAATCGAGCATCGCGCGAGCGAAGTCGGTTCCCGAGATGGCGTCGAGGTCGGTGCCGGGAAAGCTGTAAGGGTCGCGGTAGCGTTTGGGGTCCTTGCGATCCAGCCAGTTGTTGCCGAACCCGCCGAAGTAGAAGTTGGCGAACGGCTCGCCGCGTTCGCCCGTGGCGGCGCCGGCCGCCGTGCGCAGCCAGATCGACGAGTTGCGCAGCCCGGGAACGGGGTGGCCGATCGAGACGCCGCCATCGACGAACGGGTAGCCACGCCAGGCCACGTCGCCGTTCTGCACTCCGCGCACGCCGTTCTGGCGCACGCCCGCCCACACCTCGACCCCGCGCACGAAGTCAGGAGCTCCCATCGACGTGCGGAGGTTCTTGTAGTGCAGCTCGGATCCGCCCGAGAGGAGTTGATCGAACCCGGCGGAGGGCTCGACGTTCTGGTGGTCCGGCAGCCGCTGCAATCCGCCCCAGTGATTCGCCTCGATCGACCACTCGAGCGAGCGCGGGTTGTCGCGCACCAGTGTCCGACTCCACGACACCGAGCTGCCGTAGCCCTTGCGGCTCGACTTGGTGGGACCGACGAGGTCGTAGAACGAAGCGGGATTCAAACGGAACGCCAGCGCGAGATCGAATCGCTTGTAGCGCGCCGTCAGATGCAGGCGCTCGCTCTCGCTCAAGCCGTCCTGCGGCGTGTAGGACGCGCTGAGTCCGAACTCATGGAAGAACATCGGGTCGGAGAAGTCGGCGTGCCAGCCGATCGCGACATGGTCCTTGTACGCCTCGACGATCGGATAGGCGTTGGTCATCGAGACGCGGCTCAGCGGCCGATAGGGCTGCGGGGCCGACCTCACCGGGTCGAGCTGGATCGAGGAGGGCGGCGGCACGGTCCAACTCTTGAGCACGGGGCGGCGTTCCACCAGCCGTTCACCGAGGAACGCGATCGAACTCACCTCGCTCAGCACCTTCGGCAGGATGCGCGCGGGGCGGAACCCCTGGCCGCTGAAGTGGAACACGATCAGCGAGTCCTCGCCGGTCGGCACCGGGCGGAAGAACCCGGTCTCGGCATTGGAGACCACCTCCATCGAGTCGCGGTCGAGGTCGTAGCGGAAGATGTTGGAGACGCCCGTGTAGTACGAACTGCCGAATAGTTGCCGGCCCGAGGGTGAGAACGTGAAGCCGGCCGGGAGGGCGGTGCCGAAGTCCCACAGCGTGCGCGACGTGGTGTCCCCGTCGGCCAGCGCTCCGGTGTTGAGGAGGCGCAGGGTCTGCCGGCCGCTGATCTCGGCGAACGATGCCGCGAGCGTGCTGCCGTCCGGGGAGACGTCGAGGTCGTAGGCATCGAGGCCGTAGGGCAGCGCCCACACGAGCCGCCAGCGATCGTAGGGCGCGGCGAGCCGCACCAGCGCCGAGATGCCGTTCAGATGCCGAACACCCCAGATGGCCTTGGTCGCGCGGTCGAACACGAGGTCGCCGATCCGCGCGTCGCGGATGAGCAGCCGATCGCGACCGGTGCCGAGGTCGTATTCGCGCAGGTCCCGCCAGTCGTTGTTGTCGGTCGTGTAGTAGAGCTTGCGCGCATCGGGGTCGAACGCCAGCGACGTGACGAAGTAGAGCGCCGGGCCCTTCACCTCCTGCAGCACCTTCTCCGGTCCGCCATCGAGTGGGATCGAGGCGAGATGGGCGAGCGAGCCCTGATGGAACACCGCCGCCAGCAGCGAGCGATCGGTGCTGTCGACAAAGGCGCGCGAGACCGAGCCGAGTGCCAGCGGCGAGAGATCGCGTGTCGGTGTCGTCGGGTGCTGGCGGACGGCCTCGAGGTTGGCGCGCTGGAAGTCGCGCTCGAAGCGGATCCAATCGGCCCACGCCTCGGAGAGCGGCTTGCCGAACACGTGCCGGAACTGGTGCGCGAAGTAGCGCTTGCTCCCCTCGGGGCGGCCGACCCACTCGATCAGCTTCTCCGGCGAATACTCCCACGCGAGGTAGTTCATGAAGCGCGTGCCGTAGAGATACGAGTTCGCGCCCACCTGGAAGTCGACGCGCGTGCCCTCGGACTCGAGGCCCAGCGGATCGTAGAAGTGCGCGCTGTCGCGCACCATCGCGCGGAACACCATCTCGTCGTAAGGGCCCTGGGCGCGGCCGATGCCGCCGGCCATCCAGGTCTCGAGGAACACCGCGATGCCCTCGTGGTACCAGCGCGGCGCCGCGCGGCGCGGCAGCACGAGATGGCTGTAGAGGATGGTCTCGGGGTGCTCGCTCGTCTCGCGCACCTTGCCGCGGAAGAACCCGCGGTAGACGCGGTCGGCGCCGCCCGGGCCGTCGAGCGCCAGCACGTGCACGACCTCGTGGTTCATCGTGAAGTTGATGCGCTCGTTCGAGGGTCCGGTCTCGTACACGAAGCTCGAGGGCGCGATGTGGATCACCATGCTGTTGCGCGGGTTCACCCAGACGCCGGCGTTGCCGTAGTCCGTGAAGTCATCGAGCATCACGTTCACGGGGTCCGAGGGCGTGTAACCCCACAGCCTCTTGTGGAAGCGCATGCTGTTCTCGAAGCAGCGCGCGGTATAGGGCGCGAGGTACGAGAGCAGGGGCGTCGGGTACATGAGTCGGAGGTCGTCGGTCTCGATGACCTCGATCTGGGCCTGCGACGGCGTCGCGATCGACAGCAACGCGATGACCAGGAGCAGCGCGGACCGACGGATCGTGCGGAACATCGCGGGCGGCCTCCGGTGGAACGACGACGCGCGGACCCGGGGCTCGAAAGCCTCGGGTCCGCGCTGTTCAGAGACGTCCGGGGGTCCGGTCGTCCCGCATCGCACTACTGCGTGTTGAAGCGACCCGCGTCGATCATCCGGGCCAGATCGCGGAAGCGAGCCGACGCATCCACGAACCGCGCCATCTCGCTGGCACGCGCCATCGCATCCGCACTCAAGCCCAGTTCGCGAGCCCGCGCCGACGCCTCGACGTTCTTGGCGACGTCACTGACGAGCGACAGATCACGCGCCTTGCGAGCCAGATCCGCGATGCGCGCCGAGAGGTCGGTGGCCAGTTTGGTGTCCTTCGAGCGAGCCAGCGCATCGGCCATCTTCGCGAGATCCATCGCCTTGGCGTTGGCATCCGTCAGCTTGGCCGCTTCGGTCGCCTTGGCGAGCTCATTGGCGTGGGCCGCCAGATCGGAGACACGCGCCTCGACCACCGACATGCGAGCGCCGTCCGACACACGCGCCATGGCATCCACCGCACGGCCGAGCATCTTGGCACGGGCCGCGACGTCCACGTTCAGTGCGAAGTCCTTGGAGCGCGCCAGGGCGTCCGCCTGCTTCGCCAGATCGATGACGCGAGCCTCGGCTTCCGCCGCCTTGCCGTAGAACTTCACACGCGCCATCGCATCCGCGCTCTTGGCGAGGTCACGGGCACGAGCGGCGGCATCCACCATTTTGGCCGCATCGGCCGCGAGGGCGAGGTCGTTGGAGCGTGCGGCCACTTCAGCAGCACGAGCGCTGGTGACGTGGGCACGCGAGGCATCCGAGAAGCGGGCGAGCGCATCGTTGCAACGCGACAGCTCACGCGCCTTCGCCGCGAGTTCCTCGCTCTTGGCGACATCCGCCGAGTACGCGAGCGCGTCGATCTGCTTGGCCAGGTCGAGCACGGCCTTCTCGGCATCGACCATGCGGCCGTTGTCGATGTGACGCCAGCGCTCGGCCTCGGTCATCTTGGCCGCATCCTTCTGACGCTCGACCTCGGCCATCTTCGCCGGGTCGGTGTAGCGGCGACGCTCGACCTCGGTCATCAGGCCGAAGTCCTTCGACTTGGCGAGTGCCTCGGCGGACAGTGCGAGATCACGGGCCTTGGCGCCGACCTCGATCATCTTGGCGGCTTCGGCCGAGAGTGCGAGATCCTGGGCGGCGCGAGCCACGTCGACCGCACGGGCCTGTGCCTCGGCGTAGCGATCGAGGCCGCCGTCGATGACGGCCTTGCGGAACTCGGCGTCGGTCTGCATGCGGCGGAACAGGTCGCTCTGGATGAACGCCTGGGTCTGCGCGTCACTGAGTTCGACGTCGTTGGCGCCGATCTGCTGCGCCTGGTAGCGCTTGGCAGCGCCGATCGATCCTTCGGTGCCATTGGGCGGGTAGCCGAGGATGCCCTTCCAGGCGAGGAAACCAACGGCACCTGCCAGGACGAC
>JAYWEM010000071.1:0-24842 GCA_043779265.1 bacterium
CACCCACTTCGGCTATTCGCCGGAGCCCGCGGGTGCCCCTCGGATCAGGAGCGCCGCCGGAATGAAAACGCAATAGCCCGTCACCAACAGGACCGGGGCGAGGGTGATGGACCCATTCGCCAGGGAGATGTAACCCGCTGCCAATGCGCCCACTCCGAGCACGAGCAGGGCGGAATTGAGCCCTCCCCACCGGAATCCGAGATCCACCTCGGAGTGGCTTCCCTTGGGCTTGATCGACTTCGGGCGGGTGACACGGCTCGTCGTGTTCATGTCGTCCTCTCGCCTGCCGGAGGCGCCGGAACACGATAGCCGGAGACTCCGGCCGACGAGTCGTCGAACGGGATCACCGGCTATCCGAAGAGCCTTCTCGAGGCCCGGGGCACGGTGGTCCCAGCGAGGACCTGATCGTGTGCCGCCGTCAACAACGGGGCGCACATGTTCTTACACTGCGACCCCTCGTGAGTTCCCGATGACATGGGTCAGTGGACCCGAATGTCCCGCTCCCGAGAGGCGCACCGGAGTCCGGACGGCGCCCGATGCTCGAGGAGCAGGTGACGGAACCACAACCGATTGCAGCGAGGGTGGCCGAACCGGAGGGCCAGCCTAGCATGCCCACCGCGAGTCGGCTCAGTGGGAGGACGAGTCCGCCGGAGGCGCTGGCTCGAGATCGGTCGGCGCGCCGCTCGCAGGACCGATGGAGGCGAGGCTGTCGGCCGCTGCGGCCGCCGCGGCGCGCCGTGCCGCGAACACGCTGCGCAACGCGCGCGCGGCCTCGATGTTGGCCAGGTGCTCGGGGTAGGTGCGCGCGAACAGATGCCGCCCGTCGCCCCTCGCCACGAAGTAGAGATCGCGCACGCCGGACTCGGCGAACACCGCCGCGTGGATGCTGGCTCGGCCCGGGCTGCAGATCGGCCCGGGCGGCAGGCCGTCGTTGAGGTACGTGTTGTACGGGGACTCGAACTTGAGGTCCTTGAACGTGAGCCTCGAGCGAGGGCCACGGCCCAGCGCGAAGCCCACTGTCGGGTCCGCTTGGAGCCTCATGCCGATGGCGATGCGATTGAGATAGACGCGGGCGATGCGCGGCCGCTCATCATCGACCTGGGCCTCGGCCTCGACGATCGAGGCCAGCGTCAACAGCTCGTGCAATCCGAACCCGAACGGCAGCGAGTCGCAGCCCGCCGTCGCGCGGATCATCCGCTCTCTCGTGCGCGTCACCATGGTGCGCAGCACCATCTCGGGAGAGGTCCCGGGCAGCCATTCGTAGGAGTCCGGCGCCAACCAGCCCTCCATCGAGGGTGCGGTGATCCCCAACGAATCGAGGAACACGGGGTCGCGTGCGAGCGAATCGAGCATCGAGGCGGACATGCCGATCCGACGCTCGAGCAGTTCGGCGACCTCGCGGAGCGTCAGCCCCTCGGGCACGGTGACCAGGTCGAGGCCGTACATGCCGCGCTCGAGCGCGCGCAACAGTGCCGGGACGGTGGTGCCGAGCACGAAACTGTACTGCCCGGCCTTGATCCGCCGGTCGAGCCGCATGACCCGGGCGAGCGCCAGGAAGCCGACGCTCGAGCGGATGACGCCCTGGCGCTGCAGCTCGAGCGCGATCGACTGCAGGGATTGGCCGCGCTCGACGATCAACGTCCGCCGCTCGGCCGGGGGGAAGAACCCGCAGGGCAGCAGCAGGTCGTAGGCTGGCACGAGAACCGCGGCCAGCAGCAGCAGCCAGGCCCAGCGCAACGGCCGGAACGGCCGGCTCATGCCCCATCCTCGCTTTCGAGGCGTCGGTCCGGGCTCGGGCGGGGGTGCTTGCGTGCGGCCTCACGCGCCAGCCAGTCCTCCAGCAGTGCGATCGCCGCGCCCTGGTCGACGCGGCCCTTGTCACGCCGCCTGCGGCCGGGCCTCTCGGCGATCCGGCTCTCGGCCAGCGACGACGTGAAGCGCTCGTCGAGCAGTTCGACCGGAACGCTGCAGGCCGCTCGCAGCGCCGCGGCGAAGCGCTCGGCCGCGATCGCCGAGTCGCCACGATCGCCCGAGAGCTGCAGCGGCCAGCCAACGACGATGTGCTCGGCCTCCTCACGCTCGGCCGCGCGGGTCACCTGCTCGACGGCATCGGCGAGGCTGCGGACCAGCAGCGTCGGACGGCCACTCGCCAGCATCTGGAGCGGATCGCACACCGCGATGCCCATGCGGCGCTCCCCCCAATCGACGGCGAGGACCACACCCACTTGCCGGACCTCAACCTTCCGCAGCTTGGCTCTGATCCGCCGGCCGGTGCTTGACCAGGTGGCAGGTGGTGCCGTCCGCGTCGAACTTGAACGTCACCTCATCGCAACACGAACGCATGATGAAGATGCCGCGGCCGCGCATGTCGAACAGGTGATCGGGCGTCGTCACGTCGGGCGTGATGCGGCTGAGGTCGAATCCCTTGCCCTCGTCGCGGACGATCACTTCGAGCCGGTCGGGGTAGAGATGGAAGTTCACGTCGAACGACTTGTGCGGGTCCCGATTGTGACCATGCTGAACCGCATTGGTCCCGGCCTCGATCACGGACATGCTCACCTGCGAGGCGGTGTCCTCGTCGAAGTCCATGCGCTCACAGACCGTCAGGGCGACCCGGTCGAGCACCGCGAGCAGTTCGAGGCGGCTGGGCAGCCGCAGGGTGATGACCTCTGGGATGGGCGCGTCTGCCATGTCGCTCTATCGATGGAGGTGGGGAAACGCCCGCAGCAGCTCGAGCGCTTGCGCGAAGTCGTCCGGGAGCGGTGTTTCGAACGAGAGGGGCTCCAAAGTATCCGGATGCTGGAACTCCAATCGGACTGCATGAAGCGCCTGTCGGGTCATCACCCGAAGCAGAGCGACCGCGAGGCTACGCTCCGCGGGCCTGAGGCTCAACGTCTTTCTGACGCGGCCACCATACGTCGGGTCACCCAGCACCGGGTGCCGCAGGGCCGCCAGGTGGACCCGGATCTGGTGCGTGCGGCCGGTTTCCAACTCGAGTTCGAGCAGACTGGCGGGGCCGAAACGTTCGAGGACGCGCCAGCGTGTGCGCGCCGGGCGTCCCGTGCCCTGCACGACGGCCATGCGGGTGCGGGTGCGCGGGTCGCGGCCGATCGGCAGATCGATCACGCCGGAATCGGGCCCCGGGTCGCCCCAGACGATCGCCCGATACGTGCGCCGAACGGTTCGCTCGCGCAACGCCTCGACCAGCGCGAGGTAGGCGGTCTCGGTCTTGGCGACCACCATCAGTCCCGTGGTGTCGCGATCGAGCCGATGCACGATGCCGGGCCGTCCCTCGCCACCGACCTGCCCGATCGAAGGCGCGTGGTGGAGCAGCGCATGGACCAACGTGCCCGTCTGGACTCCCGCGCCCGGATGCACGACGAGTCCCGCCGGCTTCTCGAGCACGAGCAGCGCGTCGTCCTCATGGACGATCGAGAGCGGCAGGTCCTCGGCGACGAGGCGCGTTCGACGGCGGTCCGGGACCTCGACGCTGACTCGATCGCCCGAGCGGAGCTTGAGCGACTGCCGCGCCGACTTGCCGTTGACGCACACCCGCCCCTCGTCGATCAGGCCCTGGAGCCGATTACGCGAGAGGCCGATCCGCTCCCGGGCCAGCCAGCGGTCCACTCGCTGACCCGCTTGTTCCGGCGGGACCGTCAGTTCCAGGGTGCGTGTCATGAGCAGGTGACTCCGGAGCCGGGTGCGCCGCAAGCGGCGTCGGCTCGTGACCATCGCGCGTCCAGACGAGCGCGAACAGGGCGACGCCCGTGGTCACGCAGATGTCGGCGACGTTGAAGACGGGGAACTCGTACCGGCCCCATGTGAGCAGGATGAAATCGACGACCTCGCCCGTCGCGAGACGGTCGATCAGATTGCCGATGGCACCGCCGAGGATGAACGCGAGCGACAGATGCCGCCAGTGCGTCAGGTCCTTGGCACGGAGGAACAGCACGAGCACGGCGATCGCCGCGATGATCGAGAAGATGTAGAACGGGAAGCTCTGCCCGGCGAACAGCCCGAACGCGATGCCCGAGTTCCGGGTGTAGGTGAGCTGGACGAAGTCGCCGATCACCCGGATGGGCTCGGCGTACGCGAGCTTCCCCGAGGCCCAGTGCTTCGTCCACTGGTCCACCGCGACACACACGGCCGAGACCCCGATCAGGAGCGGGAACGAGCGCTTCACTCGGCCTCAGCCGCCGCCTTCGCCCCCGTGCGCTGCTTGCGTTCGAGCTTCTCCTGCTCGGCGATCGTGTAACGCGCCCACGGCAGCGCTTCGAGCCGCGCCCGCAGGATCGGCACGCCGCTCGCCTCGCAGATCCCGAACACGCCGGCATAGAGACGCTTCAGAGCCTGTCGCACTTCGACCAGCAGTCGGCCCTCTTTGGAGGCGATGTCGAAGCTGATCTCGCGCTCCATCGAGTCGGTGCCGGCATCGGCCATGTGCGAGGAGTAGCCGGAGAGCTCGTTGGCCGAGTCGCGCGGGTTGACCTTGAGGACGGTGTTCTCGATGTGTCCCATCTCGCCCATGATGCGCGCGTGCTCGAACTGCAGTCGGCGCTCGAAATGCTCGAGTTCCTTCTTGGTGAGCTTGCCCTCGGCGGGCGCGGCCGGGGCCGCCTTGGGAGCAGGCTCGGGACGCCGGACGAGCACGGCGCGCACGGTGCTCGCGATCTTCGGACGCTGCTGACTCTCGGGCGGCAGCACGCCGAGCGGGATGATCGGTGCGGGAGGCCGCGTGCTCGCCCTGACCTTGCGACCGGTCGCGGAGGTGCGCTCGGGGGCCTGGGGACGCGTGGCGCCGGGCGTACTCGGCACCAGACGACTCACCAGCTTGCCGCTGAACACGGGAGGCTTGGCGGCGCTCGCAGGCGAGCCCTTCACGGCCGGCTTGCCCACCACCTTCGGCGCGAGCTTGCCCTTCACCGCGGGCTTGCCCACCACCTTCGGCACGGCGTTGGCCTTCACGGCCGGCTTGCCCACCACCTTCGGCGCGGCCTTGCCCTTCACGGCCGGCTTGCCCACGACCTTCTTGGCGACCGGCTTGGTCGCCTTGGCCTTGGATGAAGCCGCGGGCTTGGCAGCGGCCTTCTGCTTCGTCTTCGCGAGCGTGGCCTTCTTGGCCGGCTTCGCCTTGGCCTTGGCCTTGGCCTTGGCCTTCGCAGGCTTGGCGGCCTTCTTCGCAGGCTTGGACTTGGGCTTGGGCTTCTTCACCGACTTCTTCTTCGACGCGGTCGCCATCGAGTACACCTCCCCTTCGGCCATTCCCATCGGGACGGCCCGTTACTTCGCCTCATCCAGCCGACGCACGACCTCGGTGACGAGGCGCGTGAGCGTCGGCGCCGTGCGACCCGCCACCGCGAGCACGGCGGCGATATCCACCGGGTGCAGCGCATCCGGGAGACAGGCATCCGTGACGACATTGAATGCGAGCACACGCTGCCCGCCGTGGATCGCGACGATGTTCTCCGGCACCAGCGACATGCCGACCACATCCGCTCCGATCGCGCGCAGGAAGCGATACTCGGCCGCGGTCTCGAGATTGGGCCCGGCCACGGCCACGAACACACCGCGCGTCAGCGCGATGCGTTCCTCGAGCGCCACCCGCTCGGCGAGTGCCACGAGCGGCCGCGAATAGGGCTCGCTCATGTCGGGGAATCGCACTCCGAGCGCATCATCATTGGGTCCGATGAGCGGGTTGGCGCCCATCAGATTGATATGGTCCGTCGTCACCACGATGGATCCGGGCGCCAGATCCGGGGACATGCCGCCGCAGGCGTTGGTGATCACCAGGGTGTGGCAGCCGAGCGCCTTGAGGACGCGCACCGGAAAGCCCACCTGGGCCATGTCGTAGCCCTCGTAGAAGTGGACACGCCCCTTCATGACGGCGACGGGTCGGCCGGCGAGCCGGCCGATGTGCAACTCACCCGCATGACTCTCGACCGTCGAGTGTGGGAAGTGCGGAATCTCGCCGTAGGGCACCACGACATCGGTATCGAGTGACGAGGCGAAGTCGCCGAGCCCGGTGCCGAGGATCACGCCCACTTCGGGCACGACGCGTGTCTTCGCGCGCACCGCCTGGGCTGCCTCGTCGATCTTCTTGCGGAGCTCGATCACGTCATCCTCTCCCCATCACCCTGCACCAGTCGCCCGGCGAGCCGCTCCCTCATCGCATCCGGAACGCCATGTCGTGCAGCGTCGGCACGAGGAATCCCCGGCCCGCGAACTGCAGGATGACCATGACGATGAGCGGTGCGAAGTCCATTCCACCGAACGTGGTCGGGAACGCCCGACGCAGCGGATCGCAGACGAACCCCGAGATGCGCTCGAGCACGTCCGAGATCGGATTGCCGCGCGCGTTCGGGAACCACGACAGGATGGCGTTGACGAGCAGCACGAGCATCAGCGCCTGGAACGAGAAGTCGAGCAGATTGGCCAACATGCCGAGCAGGTTGCCGATCACGAACATGCCCACCCTCCTCTCTTAGCGTGCGGCCGGCGGACGCGAGCCGAAGATCGCGCTGCCGACGCGCACCAGTGTGGCGCCTTCCTCGACGGCGACCTCGAAGTCGCCGCTCATTCCCATCGACAACTCGGCCAGCGGCAGACCGATCCGCCCGGCGAGCGCGTCCCGCACGTCTCGAAGTCGGGCGAAACCCGGCCGCGCGTCCTCCGCGCGTTCGACTGGCGCTCCGACGGTCATCAGACCCCGCAGCTCGAGATGGGGCATCACCCGCATCCGGTCGGCCAGCGACGCGAGCCCCTCGGGCGCGACGCCGAACTTGCTGGCCTCCCCACTGACGTTGACCTCGATGAGCACCGGAAGCACCCGGCTCACTGCCTCAGCCCTGCGATCCAGCGTCCCAGCCACATCGGCGTCATCGACGCCATGCACTAAGTCGAAGAGCGACAGTGCCTTACCAGCCTTATTCCGTTGCAGGTGGCCGATCATGTGCCACCTCGCTGCATGCCTCGCGACCCCGAGCTGATGGGCCTCGGCCTCCTGGACCCGGTTCTCACCGAGGTCCGTCAGGCCCAGCCCCACCGCTTCCGCCACGATCTCGGTCGGCAGCGTCTTGATGACACCGATGAGCGTGACCTCCCCCGGGGCGCGGCCGGACCGCTGAGCCGAGGCGGCGAGCCGGCCTCGCACCTCAGCCAGACGGTCACGAAGCGAGAAGGGGTTCACGGGACGCGGCAGGGTAGTCGCGAGGGCCCTGCGGTTCAAGCGGGAAGCCCGGATCGGCCTGGGCCCCGCCCCCGGCTCAGCGCTGGTGGCTCGCCACCCGGCCCCGCATCAGTGCGAGATAGACCACCGAGGCGATGGCGAATCCGGCGAACCAGGCGTAGCTGTAGATCCCGTTCCACAGCGCCCCGACGCCTGCGAATCGTGCAGGGAGGGCCTGTGCCAGGAAACCCGGGACGCACGGGGCGACGCCCGCGACGAGCGCGATCATCGCCGCCGGGTTCACGCCCCCCCGGTACTCGTAGCGACCGCCGCGACGATACAGATCGGGGACATCCAGTTCGCGGCGACGGAGCACGAAGTAGTCGACGATCAGGATGCCGCCGATGGGCCCGAGCAGTGCCGAGTAGCCGATGAGCCACGTGAAGATGTAGCCCTGGCTCGAGGCCAACAGCTTCCACGGCATGATGGCGATGCCGAGGAACGCCGTGATGAGACCACCGGTGCGGAACGAGATCCTCGATGGGGCCAGATTGCTGAAGTCATTGGCGGGCGACACGACGTTGGCCGCCAGGTTGGTGGTGAGCGTCGCGACGCTGAGCGCGAGCATCGAGACCAGCACGACGAGCGGTCCGCCGATCCGTCCGAGCAGCACCACCGGGTCCCAGATGAGACCCGAGGCCGGGAAGATGACCGCGGTCGCCGAGGTGACCGCGACGCCGATGAACGCGAAGAGCGTCATCGTGGTCGGCAGTCCGAGCGCCTGTCCGATGACCTGGTCGCGCTGTGAGCGCGCATAACGCGTGAAGTCGGGGATGTTGAGCGACAACGTGGCCCAGAAGCCCACCATGGCGGTGAGCGATGGGAAGAACACCGGCCAGAACTCAGCCGTGGTCGCGATTCGCGACGGCTGCGACAGGATCGCCCCGAAGCCGCCGGCCTTCCGGTAGGCCCAGAACAGCAGCGCGAGTCCGATCAGGATGAGGAACGGGGCCGCGAACGACTCGAGCCACTTGATGCTCTCGGTGCCCTTCAGGATGAACCACACGTTGAACGACCAGAACACCATGAACCCGAGCGCCTCGCCGCTCGAGAGTCCGACCCAGCCCGGCAGCACCGCGGGCAGCGTCTCGATGCCCGGCCACAGCTGCCTCGCCAACTGGAACAGTGCGGCTCCACCGAACCAGGTCTGGATCCCGAACCAGCCGCAGGCGACGAAGGCTCGCAGCAGCGCCGGGACGTTGGCTCCCATCGTGCCGAAGCTGGCACGGGCGAACACCGGGAACGGGATGCCGTAGCGGGCGCCCGCGTGGGCGTTGAGCACCATCGGCACCAGCACGATCGTGTTGCCGAGGAAGATGGTGAGCATCGCCTGCCACCACGACATGCCCGTGTCGATGAGCCCCGAGGCCATCGTGTAAGTCGGGATGCAGACGGCCATGCCGATCCACAGCGCGCAGTAATGCCACCAGTTCCAGGTGCGTTCGTGCGGCTGGGTCGCGGCGAGATCGGCGTTGTGCAGCGATGACGAGGGAGCAGCGGCCATACGGGTCTCCTCGAGGGCGGCTCGGCTCAGCCGTGCCCGCCCGGCGTCTTCGGGGTGCCCTTCGCGATGCGGTCGTTCCAGGATTCGAACGGCTTGCCGCCGGTCACATCCTTCATCGTGATGCACTGCGGCACCGGGCAGAGCAGCGAGCACAGGTTGCAGCCGGTGCAGGTCGTCTCATCCACCCAGGTCACGTTCACACCGCTCGAGGCCGCGCGGGCGATCGCCGCGTCGCGCGTGGCCGCGACATTGCCGGCTGCGAGCGGGACGCTCCCGACATGGATCGCATCGACCGAGGCGTCCTGGCAGGCGACGAGGCACAACTGACAGCCGATGCAGAGGTCCGGGTCGACATGCGCGGCGACCTTGTAGTTGAGGTCGAGATCGCCCCACTCGACGTACGAGCCCAGCGCCTTGCCGCGCAGTTCGGCGACCGACTGCATGCCCTTGGAGTCGAGGAACTGCGACAGGCCATCGCACAGGTCCTCGATGATCCGGAACCCGCGATGCATGACGGCGGTGCACACCTGCACGCTCGTGGCACCGAGCGAGATGAACTCCGCCGCATCGCGCCAGGTCGAGATGCCGCCGATACCCGAGATCGGGATGTTGATCCGCGGGTCGCGCGCCAGGGCCGCCACCATGTGCAGCGCGATCGGTTTGACCGCCGGGCCGCAGTAGCCGCCGTTGGTCGATCGCTCGCCCACGACGGGATAGGGCACCATGCGGTCCAGATCGACGCCGACGATGCTCTTGATCGTGTTGATGAGCGACAGTCCGTGCGCGCCCGACTTGGCCGCAGCCACGCCCGGCTCGAGGATGTCGCCGATGTTCGGCGTCAGCTTGACCAGCACGGGGATCGAGGAGAACTCGACGGCCCAACCGGCCACGGTGGTCAGCACATCGGGTTCCTGGCCGACGGCCGAGCCCATGCCGCGCTCGCACATGCCGTGCGGGCAGCCGAAGTTGAGTTCGAGCGCATCCGCGCCGGTGTCCTCGACCTGGCGGATGATGTCGCGCCAGTCGTCCTTCGTCTCGACCATCAGCGAGACGATGACCGCATGCCCCGGGTAGCGACGCTTGCACTCGCGGATCTCGCGCAGGTTCACCTCGAGCGGCCGGTCGGTGATCAGCTCGATGTTGTTGAAACCGGCCATGCGCTGCCCGCCCACTTCGATGGCACCGAAGCGGCTCGAGGTGTCGACGATGGGCTCGCCGAGCGTCTTCCAGACCGCACCGCCCCAGCCGTGGTCGAACGCCCGCATGACCTGCTCGCCCGTGTTCGTGGGCGGAGCACTCGCGAGCCAGAAGGGATTCGGGCTCTTGATGCCCGCCATGTCGATCGAGAGATCCGCCATCAGGTCCTCACCGTGCCATGCCCCGCCAACATCGGGGCGTCCGGGCGCACTGGGATGCCGAGCGCCTGCGCGATCGCGCGTGCGGCGCGCTTGCCGTCCTGCACGGCGGTCACGACCAGCTCGCCGCCCGTCGCATCCCCACCCGCCCACACCTTGGGATTCCCGGTCGCGCCCGTCGCCTCATCCACGACGATGCGGCCCTTGCCATCCACGACGACCCCTTCGAACGACTGGGAGAGCGCGGCGAGCGACGACTGTCCGATCGCGAGCACCGCGAGATCGCACGGGAACTCACGTCCATCGGTGAGCTTGAGCGACACGAGCACGCCCTTCTCCCGGAGGAACGATTCGGGGACCGCCTGCTCGACGAACTGCACCCCATCGAGACGCGCCGCCTCGAGTTCATGCGCATAGCCGCTCATGTCCGACTGGGTGCGGCGATAGAGCAACGCCACCTCGGGCACCCCGAGCTGGGCCAACTCGCGCGCCGCGTCGATCGCGGTATTGCCGCCGCCCACGACGATGGCGCGCTGCAATCCCTCGAGGGAACCCGCGGCCGAGAGCTTCATGTGCTCGATCCAGGCCGTGGCGCCGATCACACCCGGCCCATCGGCGCCCGGAATCGCCAGCGGCGTATCGCCACCGAGTCCGGGCCCGAGGAAGACGGCGTCGTGGCCGGCGACCAGAGCCGCGGGCGCCAGGTCACGGCCGATCTCGACGCCGCCTCGGAACTTCACGCCGAGCGAGTCGAGGAACTCCATCTCCCGGAGCGCGCCCTCGACGTGCATCTTGTACGGCGCGACGCCCGTGGTGTTGAGTCCGCCCGGCAGGGCATAGCGATCGATCACGATGACGTCGCAGCCCTCGAGTGCGAGATAGCCGGCCGTGGCGAGCGAGGCGGGGCCGGCCCCGACGCAGGCGATGCGCTTGCCGTTGGAAGCCGCTCGGGGCAGCAGCGACGCGGCATCTCCCTGGTCGAAAACGGTCTCGGTCGCGTAGCGCTGCAGCCGGCCGATCGCGATCGGTGTGCGCTCCCATGCGTTGTAGACGCATGCGCCGGCGCACAGCACCTCGACCGGGCAGACGCGGGCGCAGGAGTAGCCGAGCAGATTCGCCGACAGGATCGCCTGCGCCGAGCCGTTCAGATTGCCGGTGCCGATCTTGCGGATGAAGCGGGGGATGTCGATCCCCGTCGGGCATGCGGTGATGCACGGCGCGTCGTGACAGAACAGGCAGCGATTCGCCTCGGCGATGGCCTCGCCCGGCGTGTAGAGCGGCTTGCCGTCCGCCAGCTTCGTTTCGAGTCGGCCGCCTTCGAGTGGCGCGGCGCTCACGCGACCACTTCCGGACGATGGGCGAAGTGCGTCGGCTTGCGCGAGATGAACCGCCCGCTCCCCTTCTCCGCCATGAGCGTGCGGCCGTCCCACGCGACACGGCCGCCGACGATCGTCGTGGCGACGCGGCCGCGCGTGGAGAAGCCCTCATACACGCTGCGGTCGGCTTTGGAGTGATGCGTCCGCGCGCTGCGCGTGCTCTCGCCCTCGGGGTCGTAGATCACGAGGTCGGCATCCATCCCGACGCCGATGGCGCCCTTCTTCGAGAGTCCGAAGATGCGAGCGGGTGCGGTCGAACCCATCTCGACCAGGCGCTCGAGCGAGAAACGGCCCTCGGCGACGCCGCGCGTGTAAAGCAGCGGCAGGCGATCCTCGATGCCGGCGGCGCCGTTCGGGATGCGCGTGAAGTCGGCGACGCCCGCCTTCTTCTGCTCGTGCGTGAACGGGCAGTGGTCCGTCCCGACGACATCGAGCATGCCGTTGCCGATGCCGTTCCACAGCGCATCGTGGTGCCCCAAGTGGGCCCCTCGGATGGGCGGGCTCATCACGTAGGCCGAGCCGCCGAAGTCGGGCTGGCTGAACACACGATCGTCGAGCACCAGGTACTGCGGGCAGGTCTCGCCGTAGCAGCGCTGCCCCGAGAGCTTGGCGCGCTCGAGCGCCTGCACCGACTCACGACACGTCATGTGCACGATGTACGCGGCAGTGCCATGCAGGCGGGCCATGGCCAGCGCGCGCTCGGTGGCCTCGCCCTCGGCGCCGCTCGGACGCGACAGCGGATGGTTCTCGGGGCCGGTCAGGCCCTTGGCGAGCAGTTCGCGCTGCAGGTTCCACACGACATCGCCGTTCTCGGCGTGCACGTTGACCACCGCCCCGGTCTCGGCCGCCACCTTCATGACCTGATAGAGCGCATGATCGTCCACCATGATCGCGCCCTTGTAGGCCATGAAAACCTTGAAGCTGGTGATCCCGTGGTCGCGGACCACGGCGCGCATCTCGTCGGCGGTGTTCTCGCCCCACGAGGTGATCGCCATGTGGAAGCTGTAGTCGGTCGTGGCCTTGGCGGCGCGCTGCTTCCACACCTGGAGCGCGTTCAGCAGCGAATCGCCGGGCGCCGGGATGCAGAAGTCGATGATCGACGTGGTGCCGCCGACGATGCCCGAGGCCGGGCCCGTCTCGAAGTCATCGGCGCTCACCGTGCCCATGAACGGCAGCTCCATGTGCACATGCGGATCGATGAACCCCGGCAGGACGAATCTGCCGGCGGCGTCGATCACCGTGTCCTCGGCGCGAGGCTCGATGGAGGTGGCGAGATCGACGATGGTGCGCCCCTCGGTGCGAAGGTCGGCGACGAATCGGTCGGTCGCGGTGACGAGGATGCCGTTCTTGATCACCAGTCCCATCGCATCCCCCTAGAGCTTCACCATGGCGTCGTAGGTCTCAGGGCGGCGGTCGCGGAAGAACTGCCAGATGTTGCGGACCTCGTCGATCACATCGAGGTCCATCTCCGCCACCACCAGCTTGTCATCGTCCTCGTTGGCCTCGGCGATGAAGTTGCCGCGAGGACCCACGAAGTACGAGGAGCCGTAGAACTTGCCGATGTTCCACGGCGCTTCGGTGCCGGTGCGATTGATGCAGCCCATGTAGTAACCGTTGGCCACCGCATGCGCCGGTTGCTCCAGCTTCCACAGGTACTGCGACAGGCCGGCCACGGTGGCGCTCGGGTTGAACACGATCTCGGCGCCGTTCAGGCCGAGGAGCCTGGCCCCTTCGGGGAAGTGGCGGTCGTAGCAGATGTACACACCGACCTTGGCGTAGCGCGTCTGGAACACCGGGTAGCCGAGGTTGCCGGGGCGGAAGAAGTACTTCTCCCAGAAGCCCGACGTGTGCGGGATGTGGTTCTTGCGGTACTTGCCGAGGTAGCTGCCGTCGGCGTCGTAGACGGCCGCAGTGTTGTAGAGGAAGCCCGGCATCTCCTTCTCGTACACCGGCACCACGACCGCCATCTGGTATTGAGCCGCGATCTTCGCGACGGCGTCGGTGGTCGGCCCGGGCACGGGCTCGGCCGAGTCGTACCAGCGCTTGTCCTGACCCGGGCAGAAGTACGGCCCGTTGAACATCTCTTGAAGGCAGAGCACCTGCACGCCCTTCTTGCCGGCCTCCTCGATGAACGGAACATGCTTGTCGAACATCGCCTTCTTGATCACTTCGACCGGCTTCGACTCGTCGTTGATCGGGTTGCTGCACTGGATGATGCCGCCGATGAGCTTGCGGGGCATGTGGGAGCTCTCCGTGGGTCCGAGTGGCGGGAAAGGCGGATGGTGCGTCTAGAACCAGCGGACGATCGAGACCTTCTTGTCGGTGTAGAACTCGATCGAATCGCGGCCGTGGGCCTTGAGATCGCCGTAGAAACTGCCCTTGGCGCCACCGAACGGGAAGAACGCCATGGGTGAGGCGACGCCGATGTTGACGCCCAGCATGCTGGGCTCGACGTGCCAGCGGTAGTCGCGCGCGTACTTGCCACTCGAGGTGAAGATGCTGGTCGCGTTGCCCAGCTCGTGACGCTTCACGATCTCGATGGCCTCCTCGAACGTGTCCGCCTTCATGACGCAGAGCACCGGCCCGAAGATCTCCTCGCGCGCGATCACCATCTCCGGCTTCACCTCGGTGAAGACCGACGGTCCGAGGAAATAGCCCTCGGGATGCTTGGGATCCTTGAAGCCGCGACCATCGAGCGCCAGCGTCGCGCCCTCGGCCACACCCTTCTCGATGTAACCGAGCACCTTCTCGCGATGCGCCGCGGTGATCACCGGGCCCATCGTGACGCCGGGCTCCATGCCATCGCCGACCTTGATCTTCTTCGCCTCGGCGATCAGCCGCTGCTTGATGGGCTCATAGGCATCGCCCACCGCCAGCACGACGCTGTTGGCGAGGCAGCGCTCGCCGGCACAACCGAAGCACGACTCGGTCGACACCTGGGCGGCGCGGTCCATGTCGGCATCCGGCATGACCAGCACGAAGTTCTTGGCGCCACCCAGCGCCTGCACGCGCTTGCCGTTCTCGGCGCCGCGCTTGTAGACGTAGTGCGCCACGGGCGAGCTGCCGACGAACGACACGCCGACGATGCCCGGGTGATCGAGGATCGCGTCGACGGCATCCTTGGCGCCATGCACCAGATTGACGACGCCCTCGGGGAAGCCGCTGTCGTGCAGCAGCTCGAAGATGCGCATCTGCGACATCGGGACGCGCTCGCTCGGCTTGAGCACGAACGTGTTGCCGCAGGCGATCGCGTGCGGCAGGAACCACATCGGCACCATCGCCGGGAAGTTGAACGGCGTGATCGCCGCGAACACGCCCATCGGCTGGCGAACGGTGATGCAGTCGATGCCGGTGGCCACATCCTCGAGCGACGTGCCCTGCATGAGCGATGGGATGCCGCAGGCCACCTCGACGTTGTCCACCGCACGGCGCGTGCTGTTGCGCGCCTCATCGAACGTCTTGCCGTGCTCCAGCGTGACGGTGCGGGCGATGTCGTCGAAGTGCTTCTCGAGCAGTTCGCGGAACTTGAACAGCGGGCGGACTCGGTGCACCGGCGGCGTCGCCCGCCAGCCCGGATAGGCCGCGGCCGCGGCCTTCACGGCGCGGTCCACGTCCGCGGTGCCCGACATCGGGACGCGCGCCAGGACCTGATGATTGGCCGGATTGCGCACCTCGGTGTAGGTGCTGGCGGTGGCGGTGACCCAGCGGCCCCCGATGTAGTGCGAGAGGGTCGGAACCTCGCTGCCGGCGCTCTTCTCGGCGCCGAGGAGGGTGACCTGAACCCGGGATGCCGACATGGTGATGCCCCTTTCGATCAAGCCAGCCGGCTGAGTCGGGGCTCACGGGCACCGTGTCTCCCGGCGAGGCGTTCTTCGCCGCGGTGGCCCGCACCAGAGTGGGCGCGAGCAGGTGAAGCAGAATGAAGGCAAGAGGATACACGCCGAGCGCTTGCACGCGAACTGCCATTCGAGCCGGACGCACGAAGGGCCCGGCGTCCGAAGACATCGGGCCCGCGTGCATTGGTGGAGGCGGCGGGAATCGAACCCGCGTCCGAAGGTGCATCCCCAGAGAGTCCTACAAGCTTGTCCGGCCTACTTGGTTCTCGCTCGCTCTGCCCCGACCGGCGGGGTCTCGGCGAACCAGCCCGTCCTACTCTCGGCCTCTGCCCCCAGGCAGGACTTCGGCCCAGCTCGCGATTTTATGACAAGCTCTTCGGCCCCCACGAGCGGGGTCCGGGAGCTCGTCGCAGCTATTTAGGCTGCGAGAGCCATCTGCTCGTTGGCAGATGAGGTTTTCCCGACTTTTTTGACGAGGTCACGGGTCCCCGGCTTGCACTCTCTGCTTCAGCACTCTCGTCGAAACCGATCGCCCCCTTGGTTCATCAGTGACCGTTCCGAGGATCAGAACGGGATGTCGTCGTCGTTGCCACCGCCCTGGAACTCGTCCATGCCGGTATCGGCGGGCACCGTGGCGCCCATGTCGTCGTTCTTCGCGTAGTTGCCACCACCACCGCCGCCGCTGCCGCCGCCATCACTCTGGCCACGGCCGCCGACGAAGCGCATATCGCGGCAGACGATCTCGGTGGACTGACGCTTCTGTCCCTGCTGATCCTGCCACTCGCGCGTGCGCAGCGAACCCTCGACGAAGATCTCGCGACCCTTGGTCAAGTACTGCTTGGCGAGGTCGGCCTGCTTCCCGAACATCACCACCGTGTGCCACTCGGTGGCGTCCTTCCACCCACCATTGCCATCGGGACGACGCTCGTTGGTGGCCAGACGCAGGTTGGCGACGGTCGTGCCGCCCTGCGTGTAGCGCACCTCCGGGTCCCGACCGAGACGGCCGAGCAGGATGACCTTGTTGACGCTCATGGATGCTCCTTGGAGATGCGGGGGCGGTCGCTCGGGGGCCTGTGCCCTCCGGTGCCGCACCGCGGCGCCGTTCACGTGGGCCAGCATAGCCGAAGTCGGCCCGCTGCGGAGTGGCGTTCGTCGGCATGAACCCTTGTTTGACGCAGGCTCCACGCCGCCCCTATCTTGGCTCCCCGAATCACATTGGTATTCATCGGGGCGTGGCGCAGCCCGGTAGCGCACCTGCTTTGGGAGCAGGGAGTCGGAGGTTCGAATCCTCTCGCCCCGACCAGCTTCCTCCTCAAGAGGGCCGCGCCCGCGGCCGGATGTCTCGCGGGCAGGCCCTCTTGGCTTCCGAGATGCGCCTGTAGCTCAGGTGGATAGAGCATCGGACTTCTAATCCGATGGTCGGGGGTTCGAGTCCCTCCAGGCGCGCCAGCCAGGCGATTGGGTCCAGGCGCATCGTACCGCCCGGGACGAGTGTGGCGGTGGCTGTAGCTCAGTTGGCAGAGCATCGGGTTGTGGTCCCGAGGGTCGCGGGTTCGAGCCCCGTCAGCCACCCCATTCCCGTCCCGGGTCGTGTCCCCTCGAGGGAGCGCCCGGGGTGCCGGAGCGTTCGCACATGAATCGTCGCGCCAAGATCGTGGTCACGCTGGGACCGGCCTCTTCGAGTGCCGAGCGCATCCGACAGTTGATCGATGCGGGCATGGATGTCGCTCGCCTCAACCTCTCGCACGGTGAGCGAGCCGAGCACGCCGCGGTCTACTCGCGGGTTCGCGCCGCTTCCGACGCCTCCGGGCACGCGGTCGCGATCCTCGTCGACCTGCAGGGACCCAAGATCCGCCTCGGACGTTTCGAGGGTGGCAGTGCGCAGATCCGTGCCGGCGATCCCTTCACGATCACCACGCAGAAGCGCCCCGGGGACTCGACCGGCTGCTCCACCAGCTACGGGGCGCTCGCGCGCGACGTGAAGCCGGGTGACACGCTGTTGATCGACGATGGGAACGTGCGGCTCGTGGCCGACTCCACCGATGGCATCGAAGTCGTGTGCACCGTCATCGAGGGCGGCCGTGTCTCCGACCACAAGGGACTGAATCTTCCGGGCGTCCGCGTCAGCGCCCCGTCGATGACCGAGAAGGACCGCGAGGACCTGCGTTTCGCGCTGTCGCTGCGGGTCGACCTGATCGCGATGTCATTCGTGCGCAGCCCCGACGACATCCGCGACGCACACGCCATCATGGATGAGGTCGGCGCTCGTCTGCCGGTGATCGCCAAGATCGAGAAGCCCGAGGCCGTCGAGAACCTGGCGGCCATCATCCACGCCTTCGACGGGCTCATGGTGGCACGTGGCGACCTGGGCGTCGAGATCCCGCTCGAGGAAGTGCCGCTGGTGCAGAAGCTCGCGGTCCGGTTGGCGCGCGACCGCGCCCGCCCGGTGATCGTCGCGACGCAGATGCTCGAGTCCATGATCACGCACTCGCGCCCGACGCGCGCCGAGGCCTCCGATGTCGCCAACGCCATCCTCGATGGCGCCGATGCCGTGATGCTCTCGGGCGAGACCAGTGTCGGCGAGTTCCCGATCGAGACGGTGCTCACGATGGCCCGCATCATGAGCACGGTCGAGGCGCACGGCGTGTTCGAACTGGCGCCTGTGGCGCACAAGTCGGACTCGCGTCAGGACGCCATCGCCGCGGCCGCCGTGAAGATCGCCGAGGACACCCACGCTCGCGCGCTCGTCGCCTTCACCGAGTCCGGCGCGAGCGCGCGCCGCGTCGCCAGCCACCGCAGTACGATCCCGCTGCTCGCCTTCACCTCGGAGCCCGCCGTGCGCAGCCAACTCGCGCTGCAGTGGGGCATCGAGACGTTCGTGGTGCCGAGAGTCAGCCACACCGACGACATGGTGGAGCAGGTCAATCGCTCGATGCTCGAACTGGGCCGCGGCGCTCCCGGCGACCTGGTGGTGATGGTCGCAGGCTCGCCGCCCGGAGCCGTGGGCAGCACCAACATGGTGCGCGTGCATCGACTGGTGGCGGAGTAGGGCGCGTTGGTTCGCTGACGCGCGATGTCCGTGAGCGGCGCAGGTCCGCGAACTGGCTGCGCCAAGACTTGACTTGACGGGTTCGCGCGCGAGCGCTTGCCTCGGCTCGCCATGGGCCCGCTCATCGGGTCCGAGTCGCTCGAGGATCGAGACGGAGACGCGGATGGCGAGCGTCTGTCGCGATTGCTGCGACGAGGCGATTCGATCGCGCACACGGCACGGGCGGCGCCCGCGAAGTGGCATGGTACGAATGCATGCCTACTCGCCCCCGCATGAGGCGACATCCGTGCGTCCGATTCCGTTGCGGCAGCTCGAGGACCACGAAATCCTCGCCGGCACCCTGCAGTCGTATCGATCGATCCGGCGGCAAGCGGCCGGGTTCCTGAGACTGCTCGCCGAACTCGACCGTCGGCAGCTCTTTCGTGCCGCGGGCTTCCCATCGGCTCATCAGTTCTGCATCGAGCGCATGGGCATGTCCGAGGACCAGGCCTTCAAGAATCTGCGGGCGGCACGCGCGGGCCGCAGGTTCCCGATCGTGTTCGACATGATCGCCGACGGCCGAACCAACGTGAGCGCGATCACGATCCTGTCGAAGCATCTGACTCGCACCCTCGGCGAGTCGCTGCTGCGCGACTCCGCGGGCATGACCAATGCTCAGGTGAGGAGCTTGCTCGCAGCGCGCTTCCCGCAGCCGGACGTGCCCACGGTGATGTTCGCGCTGATGACTCCGGCGGCGGAGACAAAGCTCTCCGCGGGCGTCAGCGAGATGACATGCAAACTGGCCGTACGGCCAGTTGAGGCCTCCAACCCGTTGCAGGGCATCGAGCGCCTCGAAGGGCTCTCGATCGAGGTCGCATCGATCTCACCAGTCCCGGCGCTGGCATACACTCGCATCGCACCACTCTCGCCCGCGAGCTACGCACTTCAATGCACGCTGAGCGCTGCGGCGCATGCCAAGCTGCGCGAGGTTCAGAATCTGCTCGGGCCGCGAGTCTCCCCCAGCGACATGTCCCAGGTCCTCGAGCTCGCTCTCGATGCGTTGCTGCAACAGCTCGAGCGCTCGCGCAAGGCCGCGATCCGCCGTCCGGAACCGGAGTCGCACGCCGACGCCGAGTCGAGTGGAGCAGCACCGACGGGTCCTCGGCTCGACACCGTCCCGGCCAACGCCCGACACATCCCCGCCTCCGTTCGCCGCGCCGTGTGGGCCCGCGACGGCGGCGGCTGCCAGTTCGTGAGCGCCACCGGCCATCGCTGCCTGTCGCGCTCGGGAGTCGAGCTCGATCACGTTCGGCCCGTGGCGCTGGGCGGCGCGAGCACGCTCGGCAACCTGCGACTGCTCTGTCGCGCGCACAATCAACTCGAGGCCGAGCGGCGTCTCGGCAGCGAGTTCATACGAGCCGAACGCGCCGCACCTCGCTGAGGCACCTTCAACGCCGCGGATCGAGCGCCCCCGCCAGAGCCCGCGCCGCCCGCCCCCGATGCGAGATGGCGTTCTTCTCCGAATCATTCATCTCAGCGAGCGTGCGGGTCTCGCCTGCCGGCACGAAGACCGGGTCGTAACCGAAGCCGTTCGTGCCTCGAGCCTCCGCCACGATCGTCCCTTCGAGCACGCCTTCGGCCACCGCCTCGCGGCCCTCCGGCCACAGCGCGACGCACACCGTGCGGAAGCGCGCGGTGCGCGCCGCGTCACGCGAGACTTCGAGCGCCAAGAGCAACTTGGCCACGTTGTCCTCGTACGTCGCCTGCGGGCCGGCGTAGCGTGCGGCGTGCACGCCCGGCGCGCCATCGAGGGCGTCGACCTCGAGACCCGTGTCATCGGCGATCACCGGCAGCCCTGTGAAGGCGAGCGCCGAGCGCGCCTTGATCCGCGCATTGTCGAGGAGCGTTTCGCCGTCCTCCTCGGGTGAGACGGCGCCCTCGAAATCGACGAGCGCCTCGAGCACGAGGTCGGGCAGCGACAAGAGTGATTCGAGTTCGGCGGTCTTGTGGCGATTGAACGTCGCCAGGACGAACCGCATCGGGCTCACTCGGGGATCAGTCCCGAGCCCGAGAGCAGCTTGCGCTGGCTCGCGGTGATGCGCTTGATGCCGCTCTTGGCGAGCGCCATCAGCCGCTTCATCGCCGCGTCATCGAACGGTTCCTTCTCGGCCGTGCCCTGCACCTCGATGAACTTGCCGCTGCCGGTCATCACCACGTTCATGTCGACGTCGGCCGTCGAATCCTCGGCGTAGTCGAGATCGAGGCACGGCACGCCCTTGATGATCCCGACCGAGATCGCCGCCACCGTGTCCCGCAGCGGCGCGCGCTTGAGGCCCTGATTGTTCGAGAGATGCAGGAACGCATCATGCAGGGCGACCAATGCGCCGTTGATCGCGGCCGTGCGCGTCCCGGCGTCCGCCTCGAGCACGTCGCAGTCCATCGTGATGGTGCGCTCGCCGAAGGCCGTGAGGTCGGTGACCGCGCGCAGCGAGCGTCCGATCAGCCGCTGGATCTCCTGCGACCGCCCGCCCGTCTGGCTGGTGCGCGGCGTGCGGTCCTTGGTGGCTCGCGGCAGCATCGAGTACTCGGCGGTCACCCAGCCGCGGCCGCTGTTGCGCATCCAGCCGGGGACGCGGTCCTCGATGCTCGCGGTGACGAGCACGCGGGTGCGGCCCATGCGGATGAGCGCCGAGCCTTCGGCGTAGGACATGACGCCGCGCTCGAACTTGAGCGCCCGCAACTGGGTCGGGGTGCGGCCATCCGGGCGGGCGTCGGGCGCCTGCTCCTGCGGCTTCGCTTCATGCTCACGGATCGGCTGCGGTTTGCGGGTCACGGGGAGGTCTCCGATGCAGGGTTGCGGGAAGTGGGTTGAACGCGCTCGGACCACGGCAGTGCGGTCTGATCGACGACCGTCACGTGGGGGAGCGGGCGGCCGAGGAACCCCTCGGCGACGCGAGAGAAACTGCGGCGACGCGGTTCGTCGCTGAGGAAGAAGTGGTGCTGCGGGCCCTTGGTGGTCGAAGCGGCCAACTGCCCGCGCTGCGCCAAGAGCTGCGCCGTCGCGCGCGCGGCCTCGGCGCCCGCGTCGATGAGTCGGACACCCGGTCCCATGTGGGCTGACAGCAGAGGAGCGAGCAAGGGGTAATGCGTGCAGCCGAGGATCAGGCTCTCGAGATCGGCGTTGCGCAATTCGATCAGATACTCGTTGGCGACGAGCCGGGTCACGTCGTGATCGAGCCAGCCCTCCTCGACGAGCGGCACGAACAGTGGGCAGGCGCGTGACAGCACCTGCGCTCCCGGGACGAGCGCGTTGACCGCCTGCAGGTAGGCGCCACTGCCGACGGTCGCGAGCGTCCCGATGACGCCGATGCGTCCGGACGGGCTCGCGCTCACAGCGGCGCGCGCCGCCGGCTCGATCGCGCCGACCACGGGCAGGTCGAATCGACTGCGGAGCGCATCCAGCGCGTGACTCGAGGCCGTCGCGCACGCGACCACCAGACACTTCACGTTCTGCCGGACGAGGAAGTCCGAGATCTCGAGCGAGAATCGGGTCACGGTCTCACCCGACTTATTGCCATAGGGCAGCCGTGCCGTGTCCCCGAAGTAGAGAACGGACTCGTTGGGGAGCTGCCGGAACAGCTCCCGCACGGCCGTCAGCCCTCCGATGCCGGAGTCGAAGACGCCGATGGGACGATTGTCGGTGAGTGCGGGCATCGATTCTCCTGACGGACTCAGGGCCAATCCAGCGGATCGAGCGGTCGGTCGAGTGGCACATGACCGCCCGCCGAGACCAGTGGACCTTGGCACACGATGCGCACTCGGCGCACGTTCGGGAGATTGGCGGCCATCGTCCGGACGATCGAACCCACGGCCACCTCCTCGGTGCGCGAGCCGCCGGCCAATCCCTGCACGAAATCCTTGGAGAGATCGAGCACCAACTCCCCGCCCTCGAGCGCATAGGCGTGACTGAGCTTCGTCGCCGCGGGCACGGTGGCCACGCCCGGACCGCGCGGTCCCTCGGCGAGCGCCTCGAGGAGTGCGGAGGCCTGAGCATGCAGCCCGTCGCGCTCGACGATCTCGCGCGACTCGACCACCCAGCGCTCGCCCTCCTCGTTCCCGTAGTAGAGCGAGGCGGCGCGCACACCGACGGCGGTGCTGTCCGCCAGCGTCGTGCCGACGCCGTTCGTGCCGCGACCCGGCGCGAGCCGCCAGGCGACGTACGCGAGTCCGGTGCCCACGAGCAGGAACAACACGATCCTGAAGACGCGCTTAGCCATCGCGCTGCCACGCCAACACGCCATCGGCGATCAGACTCGCGAGGCGCGCGAGTCCCTCGGGACTCAGGAGTCGTTCGCGGTCCTCGCGCGAGCCGATCACGCCGCACTCGAGCATCATGCCGGGTGCATGCACACCGAGCAGGGCGACCGGCATGCGCTCACGGACCAACGCCGGGCCGACCCCCCGCAGTTCGAGCAGGCCGATGACCGACTCGGCGAGCGACCGGCTCGTGACCGCGAACTCGGCGGCCGCATCGCGCCACGGCAGCAGACTCAGCGGACGTCCACTGCCTCGCGGCGACTCGGACAGCGTCGCGGGAGCGACCCACGCGCGCACACCGCGCGCACGCGACGAGGGATACGCATCCACGTGCAGCGAGATCACCAGGTCGGCTCGCTCGCGATTGGCGCGCTCGGCGCGCTCATGCTGCGTCAGCGACCGGTCGTCGATGCGCGTGAGCACGACCCGGCAGCCGAGCCGCTTCTGCAGCTCCGGCGCCAGGCGCTTGGCCAGTGCGAGCGTCAGGTCCTTCTCGCGCACGTCGCCATGGGTGGCGCCCACATCGCCTCCACCGTGTCCCGGGTCGAGCACGATCATGCGGATCGTGTGCGGTCCGGGAGGCGCCGGCGGCGCGAACCGCTCCCAACCGGCGACGGACTCCCTCGAGAACTCGATCGTCAGGCTGCCCGGCGCGGGGATCAGGCGGAACGACCGAGCCTCCTCGCCGATGGCGCACTCGAACATCACGGCCTCGGGTGAAGGGCTCGCGCGCAGGTCCAGAACGAGCCCGCTCTCGGGGAGCGAATCGGGCAGCGCCTCGACCAGCTGGCCGGGAACGCGCACGCGGAATCGTGCGCGACCGCGGGCGAAGACGTTCGCCGCTGCGGCGCGCTCGCACGGGACGATCAATCGCGTCACGCCGCCCTGCAACTGCACTCGCGGAGCGCTCACGTAGCCGCCCGGAGGCGCGGCTCGCACACGCTTGGCGAGCGGGTCGTAGACGAGGCGAGCGCGGCTCGAGTCGCTGGGCAGTTCGCCGAGGAGCGCGACCGGGACCTGCAGCTCGCCGCCTCGCGAGCGAACCGCCGCGGGCATCGCCACCGTTCGCGCATCGATCACCGCGAAGGGGATGTCCTCGGTGAGCGTGAGGCGGAACCCCGGCGCACGCAGCAGGAGCTTGCGGACATCCGATCTCCAGTACTTGGAGGCACCCAACAGTCGGGCCAGATCATTGGCGCCCACCATCTCGACGCCATCGATCGAGCGCACCGGGGCCTGGAGCGACGTCGCCTCGGTCGAGGGCGGGGCGCCTCCCGGAGAAGCCGCGATGAGAGCGAGCAGCGCGATCGCCGCCACCAGCCACCGCTTCATCGATCGCGTTCGCTGCTGCGCTTGGCTCGGGCGATCTCGCGATTCGACTCGCGCTCGGCGATCGCATGGCGTTTGTCGTGCGTCTGCTTGCCCTTGCCGAGGCCGATCAGGAGCTTGGCGTGCCCCTTCGAGAAGTAGAGCTTGAGCGGGATGATCGTGAATCCCTTCTGCTCGATCGCACGGCGCAGCTTCTCGATCTCGCTCGCATGCAGCAGCAGCTTGCGCTTGCGCACCGGGTCCACGTTCCAGCGATTGCTCTGTTCGTAGGGCGGAATGTGCATCTGGTGCACGAAGGCCTCCCCTGACTCGATGCCGACCCAACTCTCGGCGAGGCTCGCCTTGCCCTGGCGCAGGCTCTTGACCTCGGGGCCGACCAGCACGAGACCGGCCTCGTAAGTCTCAAGGATGGCGTAGTCATGACTCGCCCGGCGATTCTGGGCGATCAGACGATCGGAGTCCGGCTTGGTCTCGGCCATGGGGCTCGGGGCTCTCGCAGCCGGGCCGACGCTCGGTGTCAGGAGAAAAAGGGGTGGTGCGGAAGGGGGGATTTGAACCCCCACACCCTTTCGGGCGCTAGAACCTGAATCTAGTGCGTCTGCCAGTTCCGCCACTTCCGCATGAAGTCGGGCGGGCATGGTAGTCGGGCGGAGGGAATCGAGTCAACGGGCGGGGGCACGCAACGTGGCGTCCGAGCCCGCCTGAGTCGCCCGCGCCCGGCCGAGGCGCCCCCGTCGGGAGTGACGCAGGCGGCTCGGCCCGGGCGTGGGTGCGCGGCGAACCCGATCAGCGATAGAGGCGCTTGATCCTCCCCCAACTGGTGGTCGGCGCCGGCGTCAGGCCGCACGTGTTCGCCATCGCCGGCGTCGGGG